>JAOZQW010000293.1:585-3413 GCA_029932015.1 Candidatus Fermentibacteraceae bacterium | reverse complement strand
GGAGAGGACAGGCAGGAGCGGATCGAGGGAGGGAAGCCGGTCTTTGATCTCGTCGCAGTCGATCTATATCCTTTCAGCGAGACAGAGGGCATGGACCCCGAGGATTCCCGAATGGTCGAACTGATCGACATCGGAGGTCCGACTATGCTGAGGGCTGCTGCAAAGAACTGGAGGTATGTTATATCCGCTTCCGGTGCACATGTTTTTCCCGAAGTACTCGAGACAGTGCTGAATGGAGGGGACGGACCGGAATTCAGACGTCTCATGGCAGCCAGGACATTTGATGCCAGCTGGCGCTATGACCTCGAGGTGGCACTCTCCCTCGAAAAAGGATTCGTTCCGGAACTCAGATACGGTGAGAATCCTCACCAGGAAGCAAAAGTACATTTCAGCTGGCCGCGAACAGGTTTCGGATCAGCTGCAGTTCTTGGAGGGATACCTCTCAGCTACAACAACTACCTTGATGCGGGTGCCGCATGGGACCTCACAGCTGTCATGCCTGCCGAAACACCTGCAGCGGTTCTGATGAAGCATGGGAATCCCTGTGGAGCAGGTATAGGCAGGACACCCCTTGAAGCGTTTGAGAACGCCTTCAGAGCAGATACCATCTCTCCTTACGGCGGTATCCTCGCGCTGAACTGCCCGGTCGATATGGAACTGGTCGCCAGGCTCAAGGGCATATTTCTTGAGATTGTGATGGCTCCCTCGTTCAATGATGATGCTCTGCAGAGGCTGCGGAAGAGAAAGAAGCTAAGAATACTCGAGATGCCGGAAGGATCGGATTCCTCGAAGCAGATGAGAAGCATCTGGGGAGGTATTCTCCTCCAGGGACAGGATCCCATTATTGAATCTGCCGGGTCGGCAAGAGTTGTGACTGAGAGAGCACCCAGCAAGCATGAGCTCAAGGCGATGGATATTGCATGGAGGATATGCAGGTCGGTGAAGAGCAACGCGATAGTGATCGGTGACAGATTCGGTGCTCTCGGAGTCGGCGCCGGTCAGATGAGCAGGATCGAGAGCCTCGACCTTGCAGTGAGAAGAGCTCTGCGGGAGGGAGCCTCGCTTGAGGGAGCTGTTCTGGCTTCGGATGGATTATTCCCTTTCAGGGATGGACCGGATACCGCCGCGGCTGCGGGTATTACCGCCATCATACAGCCGGGAGGTTCCATCAGGGATGCGGAAGTGATAGAGGCCGCGAATGAACATGGTATGGCAATGCTTTTCACCGGGACCAGGCACTTCAGGCATTAAGTCTGCGAGGGAGAAGTTGTGTTTCAATCCTTGGGTATTCTGCTCATGCTTATGGTTGGTGCCGCACAGGGCATAAGCATCGAAAGGGCGGATTCCCTTTCTATGGCCGGAGCTGCCGGTCCCGCTGAAGAGGAGCTGCTTGCCCTTCTTGCCGATGGCTCAGACACACTAGAGGAACTGCTATTCCGTCTCTGTGGGCTCTTCCATGCTACAGGTAGAGAAAGCGAGTGTATTCTTCTGCTGGAAGATCTGGAGGAGACACTCGATCTTGACCTGACAGGATGGAAGGCCTCGCTGCTGGACCTGGCCCGGAGACCAGGTGAGGCTGCGGCTCTCGTTCCGGATGATGTTCTCCTTAACCTCTGGCTCGACAGAGCCTCAGGGGAGCCTTCAGTTCAAGGCTTTCTTCCGCAGCCTGAAAACATAGCCGGAAGGGCAGTCAGATCGATGAACTGCCCGGATGGGACCATGACAGGAGCGCAGATCGATCAGACTGTATTCGATTCAGCACTTCTTCCCTTCCTTGCCGATGAAGTATCAGATGAACTTGAGCTCTCGCTCGAGACTGCAGGTCCCTGGTGGGATGATGTCGCAGAGGAACTCTGGACGAAGGCTCCTTCGGAAAACCTTGCGAAACTCATTGCTCTCAGAAGAGAGCATCTGTTCGCAGGGACCGAGGAGTACTGGAGCACGCTTCTCAATGAAACTGATGAAAGGGCAGCTGCAGCCGCCTCGATGCTTCTCCGTCTGTCACCTGAGGAATGGCTTGATTCGTGGAAAGTGATGGACGCCCTTGTCTCTTTCGGCAGGATGCAGGTTGTGGACAGCCTTCATTCCTTTGCCACGGACAGTATGTTCGCTTATGGCTTGGAGATGGCGCTTCTCAGGGAGTCCGGCAGGTTTGGAGAATTGCTTGCGCTCTGCGATTCACTACCTGCGGGAATCCCTGACAGTCTCGCAGCCAGGGCCCTCCTCTACAGGGCGAGAGCTCTGAGGGCTCTCCAGCATTCTCCCTCAGCATATTACAATGCCTATCTTGCCTTTGCTGTTGCACATATGGAGCATCCCACATCATCAGAGGCGGCTTATCTTGCTGCAAAATACTATGATGCAGAAAGGAACTGGCCTGCTGCCGCAGATGCATACCTGACTTCGCTCTCATCCGGGACGTACGGTGGCTCTCTAACTTACTGGCGGGGGGGCTTCTGTCATTATATGTGCGGCCGAGGAGGTGTCGGAGATTCCATATGGGCGGCCGGAATATCCGCCTATCCCTACTCCGTCTGGAATGATGAAATGCGCTTCTGGAGGGCCAGGTACGCTAATCGCATTGGAGATACACGAAGCGAATTGCAGCTCCTGGAGGAGACCGCTGACAGTCATCCATGGGAATTCTACGGTATTCTTGCAGCGATTAGACTTGGACGGTCGCTTCCATCCGGTTTTGAACCCGCACATATCGATCTCACAGCTGATCCTGTACTTGCAGCAGCACTTGATATGTACTCCATGGGCTACGGGAGCATGGCTTCACTCATGCTCCGCACCACTTCTCTTGGAGATCCCGGCACCAGGGT
>JAOZQW010000293.1:0-575 GCA_029932015.1 Candidatus Fermentibacteraceae bacterium | reverse complement strand
TAATGGGTGAGCATGGAAGGTCACTCGCTCTCCTTCGTGAATGGGACACCGAACTCCGCAGGAGCGGAGAGGGAATGCTTCCAGACAGCCTGCTGGCTTATTACTTTCCGGCGCCATACATGGAGCTTACCGAGGAACTCACTGCCGACCTGACAATTCCCGGGGCTGCTGTGACCGCACTCATGCGTCAGGAGAGCTATTTCAATCGGTGGGCCGGGTCCAGCGTTGGAGCCAGGGGGCTCATTCAGCTGATGCCAGGGACCGCCGGGGATATTTCCAGATGGTATGGGCTCCCAGTCCTTTCCGGCGATGATTTCTACAACCCGGAGAACTCAATACAGTTTGGATCTATCTACCTTGACAGGCAGTATCGCTCCTTCGACTGCAGCCTTCCCCTCGCCATGGCGGCCTACAATGCCGGTCCCGGAAGCGCATCGAGGTGGATGAGCGAATTTCCAATGGAACCCGATGATCCGGAGCTGTTCATCGAACAGGTTACTTACGTTGAGACCAGAAGGTACATCAAGAAGGTGATTGCAAACGCATGGCTTTACGATGGAGCCTCCATATGAGGA
>JAOZQW010000292.1 GCA_029932015.1 Candidatus Fermentibacteraceae bacterium | reverse complement strand
GGCTTGCTCCAGATGGGGCTCCTGTCCCTGAGCTGCTTCATCTCGAGTTTGCGCACAGCGATCCTGCCGCCGGATTCCCGAACGGCAACAGCGGTGGAGATGGGGGAGCGCATCATCACTCCCTCAATGACGGCCTGGCCGCCGACTTTTACCTTGTCCTCAGGCATCGATGCCGCGAAGAGGCTCAATTCAGTTCCCCTCTCGTGCCGTGTATGTTCCGTTCCGCAGGCAATGGGAAGGGGGAGCTGTCAAGCTCCCCCTCCATTGCGCAAATGAGTCCTGCTATTTCTCGGTGTTCTCTGTCTTCTTGCCGTACCGCTTGAGATACTTGTCGACTCTGCCGGCAGAGTCTATAAGCTTCTGCTTGCCGGTATAGAAGGGATGACAGTTCGAACAGATGTCGAATTTCTTGTCACCGGCGGTGGATCTGGTCTTGATCCTGTTGCCGCAGGCGCAGCTGAATGTTACTTCCGAATACTCCGGATGAATTTTCTTCTTCATTTCTTTCCTCCAAGCCCGGACCTTACGTCAGGGGCTATCATTCAGACATCGTACCCATTGCGTCAAGGAATCTCCTATTGGACTTGTGCTTGGAGAGCTGCTTCTTGAGCACTTCCATAGCTTCGACAGGGTTCATGTCCACCAGTATCTTCCGCATTATCCACATTCGGCTCAAAGTCTCTTCGTCCATGAGGAGTTCCTCACGGCGAGTACCGGACTTCGATATGTCGATCGCCGGGAATATACGCCTGTCGGCAAGGCGCCTGTCCAGAACGATCTCTGCGTTCCCTGTTCCTTTGAACTCCTCGAAGATCACTTCGTCCATTCTGCTGCCCGTGTCCACAAGGGCTGTTCCGATTATCGTGAGGCTCGCACCGTCAACGATATTCCTTGCGGCACCGAAGAACCTCTTTGGCCTTTGGAGGGCGTTGGAATCGACTCCACCTGAGAGGATCTTGCCGGAATGAGGAATGACCTGGTTATTGGCCCGGGCAAGTCTCGTGATGGAATCGAGAAGAATGACCACATCGTAGCCGCTCTCCACCATCCTCTTCGCCTTGGCCAGGACCATATCCGCTACATGAACATGACGTTTGGGAGACTCGTCGAATGTCGAGCTGAATACTTCTCCCTTGACATGTCTTTTCATATCGGTGACCTCTTCAGGCCGTTCATCGATGAGGAGGATTAGAAGCTTCGCCTCGGGTGTGTTTTCAGAAATGCTGTTCGCTATCTGCTGAAGCAGAATGGTCTTTCCTGCTCTCGGCGGAGAGACGATGAGAGCCCTCTGTCCCTTGCCTATCGGTGTCAGAAGGTCCATTACGCGTCCGGCAATGCTCTCGGGAGTGGTCTCGAGGATGAATCGCTCCTCAGGAAAATACGGTACGAGCTTTTCAAATGAAGGTCTATCTCTCAGATCATCGAGATTCCTCTGGTTCACGCTCTCTATCCGGAGGAGGGCGTAGTATTTCTCTCCGTCCTTCGGTTTCCGAACCTGTCCTGCGATCTCATCACCAGTTGCCAGAGCAAATCGCTTGATCTGAGAAGGTGAGACATATATATCGCTGGTACTGGGAAGGTAATTACTGTCGCTTGATCTGAGGAATCCATATCCCTCCGACAGTACTTCGAGAACTCCGGTGCAGAACTGGAATCCGTTTCGGGTTGTCTTCTCCTCGAGAAGCTTTCTGATCAGTTCGCCCTTACGGATGCCGGTCACACGGGACAGGCCACGCTCTTTGGCAAGTACCTGCAATTCGACAAGTGTTCTGCCCTCGAGTTCTGATAACGACAGCCCGGGTCGGGGTCTTCGGCTCATATGTCCTCTTCGGTTCGGGTTTGTCCAAGCTATAATTCAGAATACATCAGTTGCCGCGGTCCTGATGGACCGACGTGGAATGACTGCCTTTATACTTTCCATGTTCCAGTAATGAATGATCACCCATCAAAATTGCGGAAGCGATGTATGAAGTCTGTGGGTTCCTGGTAAGCTCCTAAGAATCTGGAAGCCGGGCCGCTTCGTCAACCCCTACATTGGGGGGGACGACAGGGGTAATATTCATCATACTTCCGATATCTGGCAACCCCGGGCCGCCCATGCCGGTGCGGCTGGACCCGATAACCGTCTGGAGACCAATTGAAATCTCTCAGGCTCATCGGCTATATCGTCCTGATAGCCGCTATTCTCGGTCTCGCGTCTGGCAGGCTGCTTTTCAATCCCATGGAGTCAGGGGATTTTCATCTGCTCCCCATTGCTCTGGGAATGATGAGTATATCAGTGTCCTTCGTCTATCTGTCCTGGCGGAAGGGATCCTCTCCCGACAGACTTGCGGTATACTGGTCATTCATCGTCGTTCTTGGAGCGGTGCAGATCTCCGGGGGTTTGGAAAGCCTTCTTTATCCAGTGCTCCTCCTATTCCTTGCATGGGTAACCCTTCCAGGAGTGAACGGTTCCGCAGTGGAACTCGGGGTTATCGCCGGCGCTACTGCCTCGATCGCTCTCCTCATCTCGTCCATCGGGGAGGGATCTGAATCGTTTCTATCCCGGCTCCTGCCGCTGCTGCCTGGCAGTCTGAAAGCATTCCTCACTCCTGCCCTTTTTGGTATCGCGATCGAGTGGCTGTCGGAGCGGTTCCTGATGGATATCCCGCGGGAGAGGTCCAGAAGAGGTTCCTCCAGTGAAAGACACCACGAAAAGGAACATTCTTCTCCAGAAGAGAATTACGAGATCGAGCTGCTTAACATGCTCCACAGGAGGTCCGGCGCGGATGTTACCTGCCTGTTTCTGCCTTATGACGCCGATTATCTGAGACTGGAGTACTTCATGGGCGGAGATGCTGTCATCTCCGGATACCTGCTTCCCACCGGGCACAGGCTGGTGCACATGCTCGGCAGTCTTCTCGAAACAGTCTCCGTCAGGGTGGACTCTCCCGATGCAAGGAAGGATCTGCTCCCGTACAGGAGGCAGGAGCTTGACCCCGAAGCACCCGTCTGGCTCATGGTCTGTCCGCTTATAAGAGATGATTCGGTACTTGGCTTCCTGCTCCAGGACTTCACCAGTCAGCCGCCCCCTGGAACTGCTATGGAACTGGAAAGTGCTTCGAGGATCATCGGGATCTCTCCCTTGAGAGAATCAGGCAGCAGAAAGAGTTCCCATGATGAGGTCAGCTGGATAACCAGGATGATAACCGCCTGCGATCAGGGACCGCTGGACAGTGCTGTCAGCAGCATTGCAGGCCTTCTGCAGGAGGCTCTTCCTGACTCGACTATCTCCATTGCGGATGTAGATCCCTCAACGGGCAGGATCTGTGTATGGGTCTCCAGAGGACCCCTGGCAGCATCGCGCCGGGAAAAGACCTGTACCGGAACCGGTATAGCCGGCTGGATAGTCAAGAACCGGACTCCATGCAGGAGAACCGGATTGAATCAGGT
>JAOZQW010000291.1 GCA_029932015.1 Candidatus Fermentibacteraceae bacterium | reverse complement strand
TAATCGTCTTTACAGCAATCTCCTTCTCAGACTCGCCCCATTCAAACACAATCCCGGTCATAGCCATGAAGACCGGACAGGACGCCACCTGCGAGGATGTCACGCTGGAGTTCCTGTGTGAGCTCTCCTGGAACTACTTCGATGGTATCGCTCGAAGGCTGGGAGACGTGGGGCACCATGCAGACCATCTTTGAGTGGTGTGACAGTACCGGCGCTTACGTTGTATACGCACCAGCCCGGTATCAGGCACTTGGCAACCTAGTCTGTGAGGCTTCCTGGGCGAGATTCGATTCCTTTGCCCTGTCGTCGGACAGCGCGTTCCTCCATACGAATGCCATTGGCGACTCCATCGTCTCTTTCCAGAGTGCCGCTGCAATGATAGACGAGGTTGTGGAGAGATGCAGCACGCTGGCATCAAATGTTGAGGACTACAACTGCATCTGGTACTATGCCGTGTATGATGAAGCCCCCTCTTGGCAGCTCCGAAGGATGCTGAACCATGTAACCACTGCACCCTATGACGACTACTTCCCCAATGTCTTCACGCAGGACACGTCCATGTGCACCGTAGCACCGGATGGCATCTTCTCCTGGCTCATGTGGAAGTCGGACAGTATCGATTCCGACTATCCCCTGGCAATAGACTTCGGAAGTCTTCACTCGTTCGTGAACTGGCCCGGAGATACGATGACATTCGGCACTTCGCATACCCATGCCACTGCGGTCAGGGCATATATGAATACTATGTATCAGGCATATTCTGATTCCATTCCCCTTCCAGCTCCTCAAAGCAACTCCCCTGAACTACTGGAGTACAACGCATATCCTTTTAGACTTGTCGGAACCAACTACCAGAGTGACAGTAGTTACACTTCAATCCTCGGTGACAGTCTGGCTACCTGGATGCTGGAGCACTATCAGACGATCATGGACTCGACATTCATACCGGCATGGGAGAACGACTGCTTTCCTGTGAACTTCTATCCGCAGGGATTCGGGAGGAATGGGGGGGATACACTTTGGGATACCACAACAATAGGCTCTGATACGATTCCCTTTATTCGTTTCGATTCCTATGTCTACCGTATCCCCTCCCCAGCCGAGTTCAGGATGCAATGCAACCTTGCCCTCATGATGCAGGCAAGGGGTATCTTGCCGTACAGCATCAGGAGCTACTCCAACCTGGATGACAATGACGACATCGGCTCCCATGACACCGGGCTCCTGGACGAGGATCTTCTGCCACTGGACGCACCCTACGAGGAGTGGGTCTACCGCGAGAGACCAGCAGCCGACTTCTACTATGCTCCTCCTGACTCCATCCCGCCGTGGACGGATATCGAGGGCAACGATTACGACCCGCTCTACGACCTGCCGGACAGGCCGATGAATGTACCGGGTTCGGAGAGAAATCGGGAAAACTACCTGCTGTGGAAGTTCAAGCCCTACGGCAGGCTCTGGGACAGCATTCGGGACACATTCGGAGAAATTGCCACCATTGCACCCAAACTCTCAGCCATCTGGTGGTGGGACGGTAGAGAGTATGATGCCACGATTACATCCGGAGACTCGGCTAACCTCCCGACACTCTACGTCCCTCCGGAAGTGAGAGTGTTCACGAACACCTCGGAGTCGATTGCATATCTGTTCTACCTGAACAGGCACTGCCGAACCGGCAAGCTACCTTTCCTGATATCAGTGGATGAGGACGATTTCCCCTCCGGAGCAATAACCGAACTGCTTCTGGACCACTCTCGTCGATTCATCATTCCTGTATCGGACAGCAGCGGTATCCATACCTGGAGAGACACCCTGGAAGCGGGGCAGGGGAGGCTGGTGGCGTTCGTGGACCCGACCATGTCCGCAGATATCAGGATCACCGATCCGGACATCGTGGCCTTCTATCCGGAAACCTCCAAGAAGACCTTCGACTTCGAGTTCACGGCATGGGATGACATCGATGTAATCGCAGCCTTCTACAACATGGGCACTGATTCGACAGATTATGTCATTGTCACATGCACAGACCTGACTGATGATGTAGAGATAGGCCGGGATACACTAGACTTCAACGGACTCTCCACATCAGGATGGATCTGCGACCCTGAGAATGGAAAGTTTACCTGGGAGACCGATTCATCAGATGTAGGCGTACATAGACTTGAAATCCATGCAGAGCCCATGAACGGTGAGCCCGATACACTGGACAACACAGCATTGGCTGTCTTTCTGATACATCCGAGAGATTATGCCACACAGGTGAAGAGCAATGCATGGGACATGACGGAGGACAAGGTAGATCCTCCCGACTGGTACACATCTGATGTTGACACACTCATCGGCTGGAACATGGACTCGACACTCACGGATTCGATATCGGGGATGTTCGAGGGGATCATCCCGGATCCCTCGGACACGAACAGACTGTACCTCGAATTGCATAAGATCAAGGAGATCAACCCCGAACGATATCACATGCTGAGTCTTGCAGGCATAGCCATGGAGCGCTCTCTTGACGTATATCTGGGATGGAGGGACGTGGAGGACGATGTGTATGCCGTTGACACAGGACTCGACATCAGCCCCGACTGGATTGAAACTGATCCTATCTCCATCGGTTCCATCTCCGGAGACTGGGGGGACTACGATGTTGAGGAGATCTGGCTTGAATTCCGGACGGACCGGACTGATGAGACTTCAGTCCGCCTGGGCTGGGTCAGGCTGACGGAGTGAGGTGTTGATATGAAGCTGCTATCACCCCTGCTTGCGCTGTTTCTCCTGACATCCTTCTCCCAGGCGATCGATCCACCAGAGAAGTTGTGGGAAAGAACACATACCAACATAGAGGCTCTTTTCGATATCGAACTGGTCTCGTCTGGAGGATTCATCTGTGCTGGTTACGATGAAGTGGGTAATTGCATCTTCCGATTCAATGATGATGCCGACCTACTCTGGGCCGCAGGTAGCACATACGTATGGAGAGCAGAAGATGTAGACGAGTTGCCTGATGGCACCTTCATCGCAACTGGGGCCAACTATGCCACCTTTGATGATGCTGGAGATCTATGGAATTCGGTCCTCTTCATCCAGAAGTACGATCAGAGTGGAAACGTGATCTGGACCAAGACGTACAGCGGGGAAAATGCCCTTGATGAAGGCTTCAACATCATGCTTCTCCCAGATGGAGGGTTTGCCGTTTGTGGCAAGGTCAATGGTGTTGTGGGCAGTGCTATCGGGAATGCCTGGATCCTCCGTACAGATGCTAATGGCGACACTCTCTGGACAGATATCCAGGGCACTCACACCGTCAACTTCGCAAGAGGCATCGAGTACGACCCGGTGAACGATTGGATCGTGGTCTGCATTTACGGCAGGACAGAGGAACTCATCAACAGGGGACCTCACCTGCTCTATTACTCCCTGGATGGGGAGT
>JAOZQW010000033.1:11418-12883 GCA_029932015.1 Candidatus Fermentibacteraceae bacterium | reverse complement strand
AGTTCCTGACCGGCGCGCTCTGCCTCCCGCAGGGATGCATTGTACTGCTCCTGCGCAGCTCTCAATCTCTCAGTAGTCTCCCTGAGATCAGTTCTGGCCTCCTCAAGTCCTGCTGCAGAGGCGGAATACTCTTTTTCGATTCTTGCAGTTTCATTGGAAGTCTCCTCATACCTCTTTGCGATCTCTGCTTCATTCTTCCGATGAGCTTCCATGCGTTCAGTAAGATCGTCGATCTCCATTGTTATCTGCTGGACACGCTCCAGTTCAGCGCTGGATTCCTGTTCGGTCGAGGTTACCTGCTGTCCAGCGCTTCTTCGTCTCTCCGATGAGACAGCATACTTCTCACTGGCGGTTCCAAGCTCTGAATCCAGGCCCGCACATGCTTCATGTTCCCTGTCAAGTTGCGCCTGAGCCTTCTCGAGCTCCATTCGTGCTTGGGCCTGCCTTGCTGCAGCTGCAGAAACAGCGGCTGAACATTCCTGCTCAGTACCCCTGCTCTCACGGAGTGCGGCATCCAGTTCGGCCATACGCGTTCTGGAATCATCCAGCTGGCGAAACCTGAGAAGACCATCAAGCTCGGATATCCTATCCTCGGCGGACTTCCATCTCCTGTAGGCTCGAACCTGCTTTTTAAGGACTGACACACTCCTGTCCACTTCCAGGATGATGTCGTCGAGTCTTTCCAGGTCACCGCTGGCCGAATTGAGCTTCAGTTCGGCGCGGTGACGCTGAATCTTGTATTTAACTATCCCTGCTGCCTCATCGAAGAGGGACCTGCGGTCAACAGGCCTGCTCTCGATGATAGCCTTGACCATACTGGTCTCAAGGATCCAATAGCTGTTGCTGCCCAGTCCTCTATCGACAATCAGGTCGGTAATATCCATCAGTCTGCAGCGGTTGCCGTTGATCAGGTACTCGCTCTCCCCTGATCGGAAGAGCCTGCGCGTAACTGTAACCTCGTCGAAATCAAGGGGAAGCTCCCGCTTCGAGTTGTCGAAGGTCAGTATGACTTCTGCCATCCCGAGCGGTTTTCGATCCACGGTGCCGGAGAAGATGACATCCTCCATACGATCAGCCCTGAGCTCGGTGGGGCTCTGGGAGCCCAGCGCCCATCTTATGGAGTCGGCAACATTGCTCTTACCGCATCCGTTAGGTCCCACGATACAGGATATCCCGGTGCGGAATTCGAGCTCAAAGGCATTCGCAAAGGATTTGAACCCTACAATCTCGAGTCTCTTCAGGTACAAGTGATATCGCTCCTGACGGCTGTGAGAACGCGTGCCTCAGTGACTTCGAAGAGCATCTGCGGATTCTGAAGAATAGACAAAAAAACTGATCACAACAAAGGCCAGAGAAAGCAGACCAAGCGGGTCAAGACCCAGAACCTGCAGGCCGGCAGGCCAGATATGGGCATCCAGCATCCAGGTCACTGCCGCTGATGTGAGATAGATCGAGAGAATGAGTT
>JAOZQW010000033.1:0-11408 GCA_029932015.1 Candidatus Fermentibacteraceae bacterium | reverse complement strand
AGTCAGCTTACCCCAGATATTGGAACTCGGTGGAGTTCCCAGACGCCTGGTTATAAGGATCCCTGCCGCAGCAATCAGAATATCCCTGATCGCCACAACAACGACGAACCAGACTGGCACAGCTCCCAGTATGGCAAGGGTAATGACTAATGCGGCAAGACCGAGCTTGTCAGCAAGCGGGTCGAGGATCTTGCCCCAGTCGCTGATGGAATCAGTTCTTCTGGCAATGACCCCGTCGAGATAATCAGATATCACTGCCAGAAAGATAGCCGCGCATGCCGGTATCGGCTGCCTCATCGCCACAAATATGCATGCCGCAGCCGAAAGCGGTATCCGCAGCAGGCTGATGCTGTTAGGCAGGTTGAAAAAGGGACCGGTCATTTTTTCGAATCCTTACCGGTTCTCTCGATGGAAGCCTCGTCAAGCATTTTTTCCGCATGCACTGCGGCGGCCTCTCCGCCGCCAAGTACCCTTGTGAGTTCGCTGATCCTCTCCTTACGGCTTTCAAGCAGTCGAACCTCAGTATAGGGAAGATCAGCTCTCTGTTCCTTCATAACAGTCAGGTGCTGATCCGCAGCAGCAGCGATTCGCGGCAAATGAGTAATAACGATGACCTGCCTGTCTACAGCAGCCCTGACAAGTGAATCGGCCAGACTTCTCGCAGTCTTTCCCCCAACGCCGCTGTCTATTTCATCAAAAACCATGGTGAAAGGCTGTCTGACGCTGGCAAGTGCAAGTTTGAGAGCAAGGCTCATCCTCGACAGCTCACCTCCGCTGGCAACAGAAGCCAGCAGCCCGGGCTCCATACCAAGGTTCGCACTGAACAGGAATTCCGGCACCTCTGCTCCCCATGCGCCAATGGAACTCCCATCAGCATCGATGCAATCACTGGCTCTGGGGCTCGGGAAGGAGACCCTGAAGCAGGCGTCAGGCATAGCGAGAAGGCTCAGCTCTGATTCTACCGCAGCGGTGAGTCTTCCTGCGGATTCAAGTCTGCATGCAGTCAGTTCCCCAGCCGAAGCCGCAAGCTCGGCAAGATCATCAGGAAGGGTCGACCGAAGGTCCCTGAGCTCTCTGTCGAGCGTATTGAAACGGTCAAGCTCACGCTCCAGCTCTCCTCGCCGTAAGAGAAGGTTGTCGATACTCCCGCCGCACCGTGAAAGAAGCGCTGAATACGCATCGAGTCTTCTGTCGATCTCATCAAGCCTCCAGGGGGCATTCTCTATTCTCGCCAGTATATCCGAGCAGGCCCCTGCAGCCTCCTCGAGAGCTATCCGAGCCTGCTCAAGCAACCCTGGAATGGAGCCTGGATCGAGCTTCGCCCTGCTCAGCTCCCGCTCAAAAGCGCTCAGTGTCTCGTGCAGACCGCCCTCATCCTGGATACCGCTGCATATCCCGAAAAGCAGTTCGGAACTGTCCCTGGAATCCTCCAGTTCCCTTCGCTCCGCTATATGGCTCTCATAATCCGTAAGTGAGGGATCAAGAGTTTCCATCAGCTCGAGTTCATGAGAAGTAAGCTCCCTCATCTCCGCTCCTGAGTCCAGGGTCTCCTCAAGGATAACGAGACGATCCATGCCGATCCTGCACTTCTCGAATAGGTAGCCCAGACTGTCGCTGATCGCTGTGCATCCACCGAATTCATCCAGTGCGGATCTCTGAATCCTGCGTTGAAGAAGTGCCGGTGTTGAGCGCTGCGAATGGAGATCGACAAGTCCGAAGAGCCTCATGCGTGCTTCATCGAGAGTTGTGAGTGAATCATCGATGAACATCCTGCTTCTACCGGCGGAATGCACCTCACGCCGGACAAGGAGTTCAACGCCTTCCTCGGTACGGAAGAGTGCCTCTACACTGGCCAGAGAAGCACCGGGACGGATGAGTCCTGTGTCTGCCCTTTCACCGAGAGCGAGAAGCAGTCCGTCGATAATAATGGACTTCCCTGCACCGGTCTCCCCCGTAAGAACATTCAGCCCACTGGAAAAGGATACTTCTGTGTCACTTATTGTTGCGAGATTCTTCAGGGCAAGTGTCAGCAGCATATCATCCCCGGGATCCCCAGCCGAGCTTCTGACCAAGCTTATGGTAGTAGCCAGGCTGGTCTGCGAAACGGACCACACTGCAGGCGCCTTCATCCCTGGATATGCGGAAGGTCTCGTTCTCTCTCAGCGTACCCGAGGGACGACCATCGGCAGATAGCACCGGACCGGTCCCCCTCAGCTCTCCGATCCTCACGGAGACGGAAAGATCATCGGGTACGACAAGCGGTCTGAGAGAGAGCGAATGTGCGCAGATGGGGACCACGAGCATGGCCGGCAGGCCGGGTGCCAGGATTGGTCCTCCGCAGGAAAGTGCATAGGCCGTTGAACCCATGGGAGTGGAAACGACCAGGCCATCCCCGGCAACTGCTGCAACTCCTGTATTCTCGACAAATATCTCAAAATGAAGGATGCCGCCCATCATCGAGCGGTTGAAGCTGAAGTCATTAACCGCACGGAGCCGCTTCCCAGATGAGTATTCACCGAGGAGAAGGGGGAGCGAATCGACAGAGTAATCGCCGGATGCAAGTAAGGTGAGAGCATGATGCATCCCTTCCTTCTCTGTACTCGCGAGAAAACCAAGATGCCCCGCATTGATGCCGAGAAGAGGAATTCCTTTTCCAAGAAAATGATCCATACCTCTCAATATCGAACCGTCACCGCCGAGTACAACTGCAACCTGTCCGTCACCCTCTGTAAGATCGAAAGTAGCCAGGTGCTCCAGAGAAGGCTCCGAAGCGAATACATCAATCCCAAGTTCAGCACTCATAGCCAGCAGGTTGCTGATCAGCCCCGCATAAGGCGGGTTGAAGCGATCAACATAGAGAGAGACCGAGCGGATAGTCTCGGACATCCTACTCCCCTTTCACCATCGCGGCTGCCACATTCGCGATGGAGGCAGGATCAAGACCAACGTCAGTCAGGAGTTCCTGCCTGTCGGCGTGCCTTTGGTAGCTGTCTGGAAGTCCGAGACATCTGATAGGCACAGAGGAATCACTGAGAAGCGACAGGATATGATGACCGAAACCACCCTCCAGAGAACCTTCCTCAATCGTCAGGATAGCCCTGTGTCTGGAAGCGAGGTCAGTGATCTGCTCTACCGGTGCAGGCTTAAGCCAGACCGGATCGAAAACTGAAGCCGATATTCCGGCTTCCTCAAGGAGATCAGCCGCCTGTACTGCTGCGAGCGCCATTACACCGACTCCGATCATGAGGATGTCCCTGCCATCCCTGAGGAGATGACCAGTGCCAGGAGGCGGAATGTCCATGGTCTCCAGTACAACATCGGGAGCTCGTCCTCGGGGATATCTTATCGCAGTAGGCCCCTCTTCGAATGCGACAGCCGCTCCAAGCATCTTTACCAGCATCCCGCAGCTCCGTGGCGCACCCATTCTGAGATTAGGCACAGGGAGGAGCAGTGAAATATCGAATGCGCCATGATGAGTGGGGCCATCCTCTCCGACCAGACCTCCTCTGTCCAGTGCCAAGACGATCGGAGCCTTCTGGAGTGCAGCATCGTGGATCACCTGGTCCAGAGCTCTCTGGAGGAAAGTGCTGTATATGGCCACGACCGGTTTCAACCCGCCGAATGCAAGGCCACAGGCAAATGTAACCGCATGCTGTTCGGCTATGCCAACATCCATGAATCTCTTCGGAAACTCGGAGGCGAATTCCGAAAGGCCTGTGCCATCCGGCATGGCAGCAGTGACGGCCACGATCCTCTCGTCCTCCCTGCCCAGGTCAACCATCGCCCGGGAGAAGGCTGAAGTGAAAGACTCACCTACACCTGGTCTGCTGGGAGAGACGGAGACTCCATGGTAGCCTGTGGCATCCTGTTCGGCGGGTTCAAAGCCCTTGCCCTTCCTGGTCTGCACATGAAGCAGAACAGGACCGGGGATATCTCTGACTCTCAGGAGAACACCCGTGAGCGCAGCCAGATCATGTCCCGGTACAGGTCCGATATAACGCACACCAAAATCGTCGAATAGAGTCGCGGGGGTGACCAGAGTCTTCTTGAGACCGGCAGTGACAGCATGGGCGGCGATCCTGACCCTCTCACCAAGACTGGGCAGCTTCCCCAGGGCATTCCAGACATCCGTCTTAAGTCTGTTGTACCGGGGATCGGTTATCAGCCTTGTCAGATGCTTAGAGAGTGCTCCCACATTGGGAGATATGGACATCTCGTTGTCATTCAGAACAATGAGGACCTGCGTCCCGAGGTGTCCAAGGTGATTCAGTCCCTCAAGGGCCATTCCCCCGGTCATTGCCCCATCACCTATCACTGAAACGACCCTCTCTGTGCCTCCTGTCAGATCCCGGGCGAGGGCAAACCCCACTGCGGCAGAGATGGAGGTCGAACTGTGCCCCGTTCCGAAAACATCGTACGGGCTCTCCTCGCGTTTGGGGAAACCGCTCAGTCCCCCGGACTGTCTGATGGTGTGGAACCTCTCCTTCCTGCCTGTAAGGAGCTTCCATGGATATGACTGATGACCTACATCCCAGATGATGCGATCAACTCCGGGGTCGAAAACCGAGAGCAGGGCAACGGTCAGTTCGACAACTCCCAGGCTGGAGGCCAGATGACCGCCGGTATGACTCACAACATCAATGATCCGCTGACGGATCTCGTCGGCCAGATCCATCCGCTGCTCAATAGTAAGGGCAATGACATCCTTAGGTTTGTCTATACCGTCCAGGACAGACATCAGCTAGCTCCTTCTATGAGGCAGATAGAGAGCAAGATCAGAGACGCTGCTCCAGTCACCCCTGAGTGCAGAAAGCTCAGTTTCGATATCTCGAGCCATCTTATCCGCCAGGGCATCTGCTTTCTCCAGCCCCATCATCGAGACGGGATTCGATTTATCCTGCTCTGCATCCTTGGATACACGCTTCCCCATCTCCTCCGTGCTTCCCGAAACATCAAGGATGTCGTCAGTCAGCTGGAAGAGAAAACCCAGTTTGTCTCCGAGGACAGATATCTGATCCAGCAGATCGTCTCCGGAACAGCTGGACAGGACACCGAGTTCAAGCGAAACACGGATCATTGCAGCTGTCTTCCCGCGGATCATCCTGCCTATCCATTCCATCCCGGCCCTATCCGGATGATACATATCCATGTACTGACCGCCAACCAGAAAGGCAGGTCCGGCCGCTGATGCGAGTCGACTCGCCATTACGGCGATCCGGGACGGGCCGAGTGGGGTTCTCAGTATCTCCCTGAATGCCTCTGCAAGCAGAAGGTCTCCTGTCAGCAGTGCCTGCTCCTCATCGTATTTTACATGAAGAGTCGGCAAACCCCTGCGCAGATCATCATTGTCCATGGCGGGAAGGTCATCGTGTATGAGAGAGTAAGTATGTATCATTTCGACCGCGCAGGCGGCGTGAACAGCCCTGTCGGGATCACCCCCAAGCGCCTCGCAGGCAGCCCTGACGAGGAAGGGCCGCAGCCGCTTCCCCCCCGCGTTCAGCGAATATGAAGCGAGCTTCGGCAGGATGGACTGGGAGTCGAGACTCCCGGTAAGGATCTGCAGCCCGGCATTGACCCAGACAGAAGCCTCTTCAAGCTTCCGGGAGACCGCCTGTGAATTAGACGGACTCATTCACAGTCCTTATGCTCTCGACTGCGTGGTCATCGTTAAGTGTTATATCCAGGCCGTTCACCTGAAGCGGACCCTCATCGACTTTAAGGCGAACAGGTCTGCCTGTCAGGAAGCGAAGTCTTGCTTCGCGGGGATCCATCCCGATGATACCAGTACGGGAACCGCACATACCCAGATCAGTTATGCAGGCCGTTCCCCTGGCCTGTATCCTCGCATCCGCAGTAAGCACATGCGTGTGTGTTCCCGCGACGACTGTAGCCTTTCCATCAAGGTGGAATGCCATCGCCTGCTTCTCGCTGGTGGCCTCTGCATGGAAGTCAACCAGTACCACATCCGCTTTCGTATTCCTTAGAATTGTATCTGCAGTTCTGAATGGGCAGTCAAGAGACATGGGCATGAACTGCCTGCCCTGCAGGTTCACAACAAGGATCCTTGCACCGTCCTTCTCGATGAGGATATACCCCCGGCCCTGATTGCCGGGTGGATAGTTGGCTGGTCTGAGGACTCTGACTCCATCTGTGTCTATGTAGTCAAGTACTTCTTTCTGCTGCCAGATATGGTTGCCGGATGTTATGACATCGGCGCCGGCGTCCAGAAGCTCGTTTGCAGTAGCCCTAGTCAGACCGAATCCACCTGCTGCGTTCTCACCATTGATGACGATGATGTCCCAGAGTTCACTCCGGTCTCGAAGAAAACTGGCAACGGCCGTCCTGCCGGGCTTGCCGATAACATCGCCCAGCATCAGGAGTCTCATTTTGCTACCGGGCCGTCTCGGATGCTCTGGTCTCCCTGATAACAGTAACCTTGATCTGCCCAGGGTAATCCATATCCTTCTCTATCTTCCTCGCGGCCATCCTGGCCAGATCTGCGGCCGCGTCGTCATCAATGGCCTCGGGCTTGACGGCGATCCGGAGTTCCCGGCCCGCCTGGATCGCATAGGATTTCTTAACCCCGTCGAACGAATCAGCAATAGTTTCCAGTTTGTGGAGTCTCCTGACATAGAGCTCAAGCGTCTCCCTGCGGGCACCCGGTCTTGCAGAACTGACCGCGTCTGCGGCCTGGATGAGTACCGCGTAGAGCGATCCGCTCTCGATCTCTTCATGATGAGCGCCAATGGCGTTGCATACTATCTGGGATTCCTCATAACGCTGAGCCAGCTCCATGCCAACCATGGCATGAGAACCCTCAATGTCCTGGTCAGTGGCTTTTCCGATATCATGAAGGAGGCCTATCCGTCTGGCTAAAGCGATATCCAGTTTGAGCTCCGCGGCCAGAAGACCGCATATATGAGCGGTTTCAAGAGAGTGCTGATACATATTCTGTCCGTAACTTGTCCTGAATCTCAGTCTTCCGAGGTGACGTATCAGCTGCTGATGAAGTCCGGAAACATTGGCCTCCAGTGCAAGCTGAGTACCGAGCTTCTTGATCCTGCGCTCCATCTCGGAGGTAACCTTCGCGATGGTGGATTCGATCCTGCCAGGATGAATTCTGCCATCCTCGAGGAGCTTCTCCATTGCCTGCCTGGCAATCTCCCGCCGTACTGGGTCAAAGCAGGATAGAACGACTGCTTCGGGGGTATCATCGATAACCACATCAACATTTGACGCAGCCTCGAAGGCCCTGATGTTCCTGCCCTCTCTGCCAATGATCCTGCCCTTCATGTCGTCGCTGGGAAGATTGACCACGGAAACGCAGTTCTCGACGACATGGTCCGCGGCGCATCTCTGTATCGTAGTGGACAGTATCCGGAGAGCATCTTCCTCAGCAGTGTTCTCAGCATCCTCGAGTATTTTCCTGGTAAGGCGGCTTGCTTCGAAGCGGGCCTCTTCCTCGAGGTTGGAGAGAAGCAGCTTGCGCGCATCCTCCCTGGACAGGTTAGCGATCTGCTCAAGGAGCCTGTTCTGCTCCTCCATGAGCTTACTGACCCTGACATGCTTGGCATTGAGGGACTGCTCCATCTCGGTCAGCCCAGTCTGCCTCGTTGCCAGACTGCGCTTCTGGTCCTCAAAACGTTCCCGGGCAATGCCCAGCTTCTCCGATTCACCGGCAAGCTGGCTCTCCTTGCGATCCAGAAGAGCACGCTTATCCTGGAGATCTTCCAGGATCTTTGCGCGTTCACTGGATATAGCATCTCGACCCTCCAGCAGGGTCTCCCTCTTGATGGCTTCGCTCTCCCGCTTTGCATCAGCAACAATTCTGTCGGCCTCTGTGCCGGCACCCTTTATCTCCTTTGCCACCAATATCTTGTGCAGGAGAAATCCCAATATGAAGGCTACGATCGCTGAGACCGCAGGTACGATGTATATCATCCCGACTCCTCTGTCGATGCACAGGCAGGTATCTATTTAAAACGGAACGGGGCGTGTTGGAAGAATTGTGAAGTGGGTCCGGGACACCCCTGTGCAAGTGCCGGCACACCCTGTCCGTGCGAATCACGATCTTCTGCGAAGGTCCCTTCGGACTATCGCACTATATGGGATGTGCTGCTCTGCTGGAGGGCCGGGGTTTCGACAGATTCAGAAGGCGTTGTGGAAGCGACAGAATGGGATGATGTTTCGGCGAGGACCTGCTCAATATGGTCAGCAAGCCAGCCGACCTCACTGCTGTGGCTCTCCTCGAGTTCCCCAATCTGGCTTCTCTTCCTGAACAACTCGTCTGCGATGTTCAGGGCCGCAAAGATAGCCACCTTGGCAGTGGATGCCACGGTGGCGTTATCAGTCATCTGTCGCATTTTCATATCGACATAATGCGCGATCTCGGCGATATAGGCAGATGAACCTGCCCCCCGGATCGTGTATTCCCGACCAAATATATTTACTCTTGTTACTTCTGGTCGGCTATTCATGTCGCCTCTTGCTTATTCGGCCTGGTCTATACTGTCCAGCTTCTCCAGCACACCCGATAGTCTACGCCTTATATCCTGCCGCTCACGCAGCAACCTGGCGCTGTGGATCCGAAGGATATTGTACCCATCCGAATCCACCGAGTCCACGCTGTTCTCCAGCCTGGCCTCAAGTTCCGTTACCCGTGCGGAATACTGATCACGCTGGGTCTGTACGGACCTCAGCCTGACTATCAATCGTTCTATGGCTTCAGTCAACCTCTGCAGATCTTCCGAACCCGGCACGGATGCTCCCCTCTTCTCAGAGAGCCGCTTCTGCAGCCTTTACTACCTCAGAGAAGGCCTCAGGGTTCCTGACTGCCAGATCGGCAAGGACTTTTCGGTCCAGCTCGATACCGGCTTTAGAGAGCCCGTTCATGAACCTGCTATAAGTAGTCCCGTTCTCACGAGAGGCTGCATTGATCCGGGTTATCCAGAGAGCCCGGAAGTCACGCTTCTTATTCCTTCGATCACGATACTGGTACTCTAAAGCCTTCTTGCCGGCTTCTGAGGCAACAGTGTAGAGCTTGCGTCTGCCGCCGAAGTAGCCCTTCGCGGACTTCAGTACCTTCTTGTGTCTGCGGCCCCTGGGTACAGCGTTCTTGGTTCTGCTCATGTCTCTTCTCCGGGATTGCTAGGGCAGAAGCTTCCTGAGTCGCTTCGTGTCGGGTGCTGAGGCGATCCCACCCCGACGAAGCTTCCTCTTCCGCTTCGCGCTCTTCTTGGTCTTGATGTGCAGGGCGAACGGGTGAGTCGTCTTGAACTTCCCCTTCGCCGTCTTCCTGAACCGCTTGGCGGCTCCCTTGTGCGTCTTCATCTTAGGCATCTTTGCGCTCCCCGCTACTTCTGCTCTCTGAGAGGTGAGACGATCATTGTGAGCTGTCTCCCCTCCATTGTAGGTGCTCTTTCTATCCTGCCCAGGTCCTCAAGGTCGGCGGCCAGCCGCTCCAGGAGCTTGTATCCCTGCTCCTTATAGGAGAGCTGCCTCCCGCGGAAGACCACAGTGGCCTTCAATTTATGCCGTAGCTCGAGGAACTCCCTGGCGTGCTCCATCTTGAAATGGTAGTCGTGCTCCTCGGTGTTCGGCCTGAATTTAACTTCCTTCAACCCACCGGTGTGCTGTTTCTGTCTGGCCTTCCTGGCCTTCCTGTTCTCCCGGTATCGGAACTTCCCGTAATCAACAATGCTGGCAACAGGCGGATCGGCACCCGGTGATATCTCCACTAGGTCAAGACCGGCCTCTGTTGCCAGTTCCAATGCCTCGGGTACGCTCATTACACCAACATGCTCGCCATCCTCGTCGAGTACTCTGACCCTTGAGCAGCGGATCTCTCCGTTGACCCGATGTCCCTTGTTAGCGATACAGGATCCTCCTATTCAGGTAATTCCGGTCTTTTACAGGCCTCGGTAATTACGGACAGTGCTTCCTCAGTACTCATACTTCCACGATCGCCTTCACCATGAACGCGTAGAGCGACCTTGCCGGATTCCTCTTCCCTCTGGCCGATTACCAGCATGAAGGGGATCTTCCGTGTCTCAGCGTCTCTGATACGATAGCCGATGGTCTCGTTCCTGCCATCGACTTCACATCTCAGCCCGGCAGCCTGGAGGATACTGAGAATCTCATCAGCCCTGCCATGCTGAGAACTCGTAATCGGTAAGATAATAGTCTGAACTGGGGCAAGCCACCCCGGAAAGTTACCCGAATAGTGCTCTATGAGGTTGCCTATGAAGCGTTCCACAGAACCGAAGAGCGCCCGATGAACCATGTAGACCCTGTGATCCTCACCATCATCTCCGACATAGGTCAGATCGAAGCGCTGCGGGATGTTGAAGTCGAACTGGATGGTCGGACCCTGCCAGTATCGTCCGAGT
This sequence comes from Candidatus Fermentibacteraceae bacterium, assembly GCA_029932015.1. GTDB lineage: Bacteria > Fermentibacterota > Fermentibacteria > Fermentibacterales > JCC-6 > JAOZQW01. The sequence goes on along the minus strand of JAOZQW010000033.1, from coordinate 1,020 downwards.
GCATCGCGAAGCTTGATGTCGATCTTGGGGCCGTAGAAGGCTGCCTCGCCAATGACAGTCGTGTAGTCCTCGCCCATCTCGTCCAGCGCCTTCTTGAGCGCAGGCTCCACCTTGCCCCACTCCTCAGGGTCTCCTGCATAGTGCTCAGGGTCCCTAGGATCCATCAGTGATAGCTCTATCCTGTATCCGAAGTCGAATATCCGCAGGAAATAGAGCGCGAATCTGACGACTTTCTGAATCTCTTCAACTATCTGGTCGGCAGTGCAGAACAGATGCCCGTCATCCACCGTGAATCCTCTGACCCTCATCAGGCCGTGCAGGACTCCGCTCTTCTCATAGCGATAGACCATTCCGAGCTCAGCGAGCCTCATGGGCAGTTCACGATAGGAACGCTTCCTGTCACGGTAGATTATGATGTGCCCCGGGCAGTTCATGGGCTTCAGCGCGTACTCACCATCGTCAATATTAAGGAAGTACATGTTGTCTTTGTAGTAGCTGTAGTGCCCTGATGTCTTCCAGAGAGATACCGGCGCGATATGAGGAGTGGTGACCAGCTGATAACCCGCCTTTATATGCGCCCTCTTCCAGTGGGTCTCGAGTTCCTCGCGAACGATGGTCCCCGCAGGCAGCCAGTATGTAAGGCCAGGGCCGCCATCCCCGCCGATGGTGAAGAGACCAAGTTCGGGGCCGAGCTTCCTGTGGTCCCGCTTCTTCGCCTCCTCAAGCATGTGCAGGTGAGCCTTGAGATTCTTCGAACTGTCGAAAACAGTGCCGTAGATCCTGGTCAGCATCTTGTTATGCTCATCACCCCGCCAGTATGCTCCGGCTGTGCTCATCAGCCTGAAATGCTTCAGCATCTTTGTGGACGGGACATGGGGTCCTCTGCACAAGTCTGTAAAATCACCAAGACTATAGACTGAGATGGACTCTCCGCTCTCCCTGAGTTCATCGAGCATTTCGAGCTTGTAGCTCTCTCCCCGCTCCTCGAAGAGCGCTCTGGCTTCCTCGTAATCCATCTCC
>JAOZQW010000290.1:2923-3436 GCA_029932015.1 Candidatus Fermentibacteraceae bacterium | reverse complement strand
CGCCTGACACCTGCCTGTACGATCAGGTTCCTGAGTTCTGTCCTGGTTGCGGGATTCCGCTTCTTCTTCATCTGACCAATGTAGGTGGCCATGAGAACTCCGTCATCGACGCAGATCCCAAGCAGGGCGATGAAGCCCACAGCCACAGCCACGGTGAGGTAGATCGGACCGTCCGAAGGTATCGCCATGATGCCAAGTCCATGCAGCAGGTTCTGCAGAGATGGCCAGACCTGCATGAACAGGAACCCACCCGCGACGGCCAGTGGAACAGCTCCGAAGAAAATGATCAGTGGAACAGCAATGGTTCTGAACTGGAGGTACATCAGACCGAAGATGAGGAGGAGACAGACAGGAATGAGGAACATGAATCTGCGCTTCGCCTCGATCTGGTTCTGGTAGCTCCCCACCCACCTGAAGTAATAACCCTCCGGCAGATCTATGCTCCGGTCTGCCGGGTCCAGCTCCGCTTCGGCCAATAGTGCTTCAAGAATGAGCTGATCAGCGTCTTCTACG
>JAOZQW010000290.1:0-2913 GCA_029932015.1 Candidatus Fermentibacteraceae bacterium | reverse complement strand
CCCTCGTCTCTACCCTCTGCGGACAGCATCACATAGCCGACGAGTTCACCATCAACCGATCTGATCATCGCCGGTCCTGTTACCGTCTCGATGTCGGCCACCAGCGATACAGGGATGAGGTCACCAGTCATCGTCCGAACCGTGATCCGCTCCAGGTCGGTCAGCTCGTTCCTGAAATCCCTTGCGTAGGAGAGCCGCACGACCGTTCTCTCTCTCCCTGAAACAACCGTTGTAGCCTCCACACCGCCAACGGCAGCGGAGACTGTTGACTGGATGTGTGCCACTGAAACCCCGTACCGGCCAGCGGCATCCCTGTCTACGATGATCTCGAGGTACGGTCTGCGTCCTGTCCGGAGTGCGGAGACGTCTTCCGCTCCGGGGATCGTGCTCAGGATCTCCTCCAGCGCAAGCGCCACTCTCTCTATCTCCAGGTAATCACTCCCGTGGATCTCGCAGCCGATGCTGGTCCTTATCCCGGACTGAAGCATGACTATCCTTGTCTCGATGGGCTGCAGCCATGAGGGAGCGATACCCGGCATTTCGGTTACCTCCCGCAGCTCCGCGAGTATGTCGGCGGAAGTGACCCCTTCTCTCCATTCATCCCTCGGCAGGAGGTTGATGACGGTCTCTATCATCCCTACCGGAGCGGGATCGAGAGGTGAATCAGCTCTACCCGCCTTGCCTACCACCATCTCGACTTCCGGGACCGTGGCCATGGCCCTGTTCTGCGTGAGCATGGCTTCCACCGTCTCACCGAGACTCGCCTGATTAAGGAGGGAGGGCATGAAGAGGAAACTCCCTTCGTCCAGCGGCGGCATGAACTCCATCCCTATGCCTGGGAAGAGGTCATACAGGAACGCGGTCGGTCGGAACCTCTCCGTGTCAAGACCCATCGAATTCAGAGGCTGAAGGAAGGTCCCGGCTCCAGTGAGAGAGAGGAGACCGAGGAGGATGACGAAGAGCGGGATGGAGAGAAAGACCTTTCTGTGGGAGATGCACCATCTCAGTAAGGGCTCGTAGATCGATGTGAGGTGTCTCGTCAGCTTCTCCTGACGGTCGGTCACGAGTTTCTCGGCGGCTATCTTCATAAATAGGAACCCGGCACCTGCGAAGACCAGAGTCGAGAAAACCCAGCGTTTCAGCGCCAGCCATTCAGGAGAGCCGAGTGACCATGCAGCCCAGGCGGTAAGGGCGGATGCTCCGAGTACACCGGCAAGCCTGCGGGCTCGCTTCCGCGTTGCAGGTGAAGGGACGATGAAGCGGAGGGCGAGCACCGGTATGAGAGTAAGTGCCACCAGACCTGCCCCACCGAGAACCAGTGTCTTCGTCCAGGCGAGGGGAATGAAAAGCCTGCCGCTTTGTCCTGTCAGGAAGAAGACCGGAATGAAGCTTATAACCGTTGTACCCAGCGATGTCAGAATGGCCGGAGCAACCTCGGATACTGCCGAGGCGATGCGCTGCTTCGGCGTACCACCATTCGGTGACGCAAGCGAGAGATGGATGTTCTCGGTGACGACGATTCCCATATCGACGAGCGTTCCTATGGCGATCGCGATCCCTGCAAAGCTCATGATGTTGGCGGAAATACCCAGGAGGCGCATACCAATGAAAGCCAGGAGTACGGAGTAGGGGAGGATGGAGGTGACTATCATCGAGCTCCTGAGGTGGAGGAGGAAGAGGAGGATCACGAGAAGTGTCACCAGCATTTCAATCATTATGGCGTTCGAGAGGGTCCCTGTGGTCTCCAGCACGAGCTCCCTGCGGTCGTAGTAGGGTTTGATCTCCACACCCTCGGGAAGGGCGGGGGCTATCTCCGCAAGGCGCTCCTCCACGGCTTCGATGACGTCCACGGGATTGGCATCCTTCCTCATGACCACTATCCCGCCGGCGACCTCGCCTGTCTCATCGGCCAGAGCACCCCTTCTGAAAGCCGGACCGGTTGATATCATCGCAAGTTCACCAAGTGTAACAGCGACACCGTTCCGCACGGTGACAGGAACCGTCTCGAGGTCCTCTATTGTCTCTATCAGTCCCCGTCCCCGGACGACATATTCCATGCCGGATGACTCAACCGTGCCTGCTCCGACATCCATGTTGGATGCCGCTATGGCAGTCCTGACCTCGGAGATGTCAATACCTGCCGCATAGAGCAGGTCCGGGTCGACATCGACCCTGTACTCAATAACGTATCCACCGATGCTCGAAACCTCAGAGACGCCTGAAACGCTCTGGAGAGCGTACCTTACGGTGTAATCCTGGATCGTCCGAAGGGTACCGAGGTCGTACGGTCCCTCCACCGTGTACCAGTATATCTGTCCGAGAGGGGTTGCATCGGGCCCCAGTTCCGGTCGTACTCCATCGGGCAGCAGGTCGGCAAGTCCCCCGAGTCGCTCGAGAACCCTCGTCCTTGCCCAGTAGAAATCGACTCCATCCCCGAATACGACGTAGACTCGGCTGAAGCCGAATCCAGAGATGCCCCGGACCTGGACCACGTCTGGTATGCCCTGCAGCTCCACAGTCAGGGGGAAGGTGATCTGGTCCTGTACATCTTCCGGACTCCGACCTGACCACTGGGCGGATACGATGATCTGGTTCTCGGATATATCCGGGAATGCATCAACGGGAATCGTTCTGATTGCCCAGATCCCGGCGCCGCCGACCAGTGCGGCCAGCATGATGACAACAGCTGTATTATTCAGGCACCACTCTATGGATCGCTTCATCATTGAGTGCCGGGACCATCAGTATCTGGAGAGAGAAGTGAAGGCAGCCCCAGCAGTTCAGCCTGTGAGTCTATCAGAAAGGCTCCCTTCAGAGCGACAAGATCACCCTCTGAGAGGCCCTCATAAACCGGGTAGTAGAGAGCGCCAGTGCTGTCTGCTGATAGCGGACCATGGATTATCTCAATTGGTA
>JAOZQW010000032.1:6394-12936 GCA_029932015.1 Candidatus Fermentibacteraceae bacterium | reverse complement strand
CCATGCCGGCCAAATCGTTTTCAGCGAGCAGAATACCACCAAGCGGGATGTGCGCTGTCGCGGTTTCCCACTCAGGAATCTGCCCCTGTGCTGCGAGAACGGCAACCAGACTCAACAGGATCAAGGATTCACCTCCAGGGGGAGAAGAGTGTCTCCGACTGTGTGGATATTATCCCATCTGCTACTCTCAAGTCAACTCCCTGTGTTATCATCCCCTACCGATTGAGACTCGTTAGAGGTTGACTCCTGAGACCCAGTAGCAGATAATTGCTTCAGGAAATGCGAAGACGACTTAATCGTGAACTCTGTTCTGACTGGGGTCTGGAGGGAGTCTGGAGAGAGTATGAGGTATGCTTTAACTTCATTATTAATGCTGGTTGCCATTGCGGCAGCCGGTTCATTGCCATTCTCTCGAAGTGGTGTAATTGACTGCCCTGATGCTTACTTGCTGTCACACACTGAGATAGAAGCTGAAGTAGCTGCTGCTGCCTATTCGGTGGAGGACAGTACCGGATCCAGCAACAGTGAATTCATGATCACCGGACATCTGGATGTGGGACTCTTTCGCTACGGCCAGATAGGAATATCCTATCTCGGTGACGGGGGAGTAGCAGCCAATGTAAAAGTGGCAATTCTTCATGAAGGATTCGCTGTTCCGGCTTTCGCCATCGGAATGGACAACATTACCGGTGAGAAGTACATCGAGTGCTTCAAGGTCGATAGCGCGGGTACTGAACTCTTCTACAATTACGCTCACGCTCAGAACTGGTCTGCATATGGAGTTGTTTCAAAGGACCTGAGCTACATCATCGGTATCCCGGCGACTGTGAGCATGGGCATCGGTATCGGACGTTTTGTCGGTACAATCGACTCCGGAGCAATGGGTATCGGCAGCTCCATCAGTCATGGGCTCTTCGGCTCTGTCGTTTTCAAGCCAGCCGAGGGCTTCAGTCTTGCCCTCGAGCAGGACGGCAGGGATTTGAACATAGGGATGTCATACGATATCAACAGCTTCCTGACGCTGAAAATGGCCTGGGCGGAATTTGAGCAGACCGTGTTTCCGCCTGCCAATCAGGACAGGACAGATATCATGCAGAATTCCAAGGTCACTTTTGGACTGCGTTCTCGTATAGGTCCCATTTTCGGAGCTGGACGCCTGGCGCTTCAGAGGGAACAGCAACGGATTGAAAGAGCCAGGGCAAGGCTCGAGGAACTGGAAGATCGGCGCAGGGCCGCCGAAGCCGAACTCCAGAGACTCCGTGATCTCCTCGAGAGCAACTGACGGAGTGGTCTGCTGATATGAAGTCTTTGCCAGTTGTACTCATGGTTTTGGCGTTAACGTCGATTGGAGTCCATGCCCAACCGGTCGATGGAGATGCATCAGAAACCGATATTTCTGAGGAGACCGCTCTCCTGCTCGAATCTGCGCAGCAGGAACTGCTGGAACTCAACCAGCAGATATCTCACGAGGAGGAGCGTCTCTCACGGGTACAGGCTCAGCTGGCGATATTCCGCCGTCAGCAGGCGATGGTGGCCAGTGCCGAGAGCGCCTTCCTTCTCGGCGAGGAGCTCTACACAGCCGGATCGATAGTCTGGGCCCGTGATGCTTTCAATGCTGTTATCACCAACTTCCCCGAATCGGTGTACTACAATGATGCACTCTTCAGACTGGAACTGATAGCGTTTGAGCTTCAGGATTACCCGAAGGCCCTTGAATACTTCCAACTTCTCAGGCTGAATGCTCCCACCTTCGAATTCATGGATCTGGCGATCATCGCCGCAGGTCTTTCTACGTACAACCGGGGAGACTTCTCCGGTTCGAGGGTGCTCTATGATCAGGTATCTCCGAGCGGGGATTACGGAGCGCTGGCTGAGTACCTCAAGGCTGTCGCTTTTGTCGAGGAGGATGACAGGGTTGCCGCACGGCTTACTCTAGAGGGTATACTGGATCGCGGCAGCAGTACCGGCAGTGAAGCCTCCCTTACGGACAGAGCCAGGATAGCCCTTGCCCAGATACAGGTGGACGAGGGGCTTTTCGAGTCAGCTCTCGAGCATTACTCGCGGGTGAGCCCGTTCAGTTCCTATTACGATGTTGCCATGCTGGGAAAGACCTGGACACTTATGAGACTCGGCGAGTATCAGGATGCCTACAACCTTGCCGACAGGGTACTCGAGGAAGTACCGGCTTCTGAACTCCGATCTGAGTTCGAGCTCGCTATGGCGAACTGTGCTCTCGGTGCAGAGGACCTGGACATGGCCATTGTCATGTACCAGCAGCTTCTCATTGAGCATCAGGAGACCAATGACTATTACGACCTCTTTCTCTCAGGCTCCACTCTCACCGCTGGTGAGTACGAAGCTGAGCGCGAGAGAATCAACGGCATCAGACTCGGGCTGGTTGAACTAAAAGAGGAAGCCTACACCCAGGGAGACCTTGAGCTGGTAGCAATGATCGAGGAGGAGGAGGATGATATTCGTCAGCTCCTCATAGAGATCTCCAGTCTCGAAACCATGCTCTCCCTTCCTTCGGATATGGATACCGAGACTCTCACCCAGGAACTCACCAGGCTGATACAGCAGAGCAGATCCAATACTGCTGTACTGGTGATCGCCGCCGATGAGGTTCATCAGCTCTCACAGTCTGATGGAACTATGCAGGATCAGCAGGACCTGGCAGAGGTCGAGCAGGAGATCGAGAGGATCAGACTCGCTCTTCAGAACCTGGCCTCACAGTTCGATGGAGGTATGACCAGGGAGTTCGACTGGGTCCTCGAGACTCAGTACGGAATCGCGGTAGCGACCTTCATGGAGAGGGAACTCAAGCGAGACTCGGTTGATTTCCTCGGTTCGACTTACAGAGACCGCATCCAGGTGGCATACGAGCAGGGAGATTCCACCCTGGCGCTCTCACTCGAGTCACAGAGAACTTCTGAGATATCCGGCTTGAACCAGCGCATTGATGAAGGTGCTCTTCTCTCTGCCGGCTACTTCGAGGACTTCCTGGCCAGTTATCCTGAATCCAGGTTCACTCCTGATGTTCTTGTGAGACTCGCTCAGCTCTATTACGACATTGATAACCTGCAGCACAGCCAGCAGCAGGCCGCTGCCGGTATTGAGCAGTTCATTGTTGAGGACTACTCCAGGTCAATTGAACTCTATCAGCAGGTGCTGACCGATCATCCGGGCAGTGAACTGGAGGATGTTGCTCTCTATTCCATGGGCTACTGTCTTGAGGCTATGATGGATTTCGAAGTTGCGGTGGACAATTACAGAGAGCTTCTGGAAGATCACCCGGAAAGCGATCTCGCAGCCGAGTGCAACATCAGGGTGGGTAATTACTACTTCGATATACTGCAGTATGATTCCTCCCTGGTCTATTTCGAAAATATCCTCAAGTATCCCGGATCAAGTCCCAACCTCTTCCAGCACGGTCTGTACAAACTCGGCTGGACGCTTTACCTCACCAAGGACTTCAGGCAGTCAGTTGCCGTGTTCACGTATCTGATTGATGACGACAGGACGATCACTGAACTGGGTATTACCAGACGAGGGGACATACGGATCCTCAATGAAGCCCGTGAGTACATGGCTTACGACTTCCTCGAGATGACCGATTCGTCGCTACCTCCGGTACCTACCGCGGTTTCCTACCTTGACCGTTTCTGCGATTCGGTCACGACTATCGAGGTCCTGTACCAGATGGCGCTCATCTCCGAAGATCTGACGGACTGGATAACGGCTATCGATGGCTACAAGGCTCTGCTTGAGCATCACCCGTACTCCAGTGAGGCACCTCTCTACCAGGCTTCCATCGCGCAGGCATATGAGGAGATGGGTGAATTCGGACTTGCTGCGGTTGCCAGGGACCTGCTGGTCTCCAGTTACAGTGCTGATAGTGATTGGTTCTCCGAGGTTGGTGATGAATCCGCACTTGCACTGGCTGATTCACTGCGCGGGTCCTCCTTTGAGGAGGCTATCCAGTACTATCTCGAGCAGACTGTTCTCGCCGAGGCCGATCCGGTGGCATACAATGCTGCCAATCAGGCTCTGGTTGACAGGATAAAGACATATCTGACGCAGTTCAGCAATTCCAGCATGGCCTATGACTACAGATTCCACCTTGGTGATGCATACTACCATCTCGGTCAGTTCGTTGAAGCAGGAGACACCTACTTCGAGGTCGCTATGGACAGCTCTTCCTTCCAGAGGCAGGAAGTTGCACTCAACAACGCCTTCTCCTCTTTCCTTAGCGCCTACGATGAGATAGCCGGAGTCGATAGCATCGCACTCCGCGAGAAACTGGCAACGACCCTGATCTACTACTCAGAAGCCTATCCGAATGGTGAGAACGCTGCCTGGTTCTATTGGGCCGCAGCACCGAAGTTCTTCAATGCAGGCGACTACACTCCTGCTCGCGAGCTCTTCAACACACTGTACAATGACTATCCCAACTCCGGGTACGCTGCCAGAGCGGCCAAGTTCATCGCTGATTCGTACCAGTTCGAGGAGATGTACGCGGAAGCTGAGGAATGGTACGGCCTTGCAGCCACTACTGCTGCCAGGACCGGAGAGGATCTTGGAGCGGACATAGAAATGCTGGCAGCATCTTCAGCATACAACGATGCCGCTTCACTCGCCGAGAGCGAGAACACCGAGGACCTCCTTGCTGCCGCACGGAGATGGGAGGAGACCGCACATGAGCACCCCGATTCCGATGTTGCTCCTGTTGCGCTCTTCGATGCAGCTGATACCTATGGCAGGGCCGGGGATATCGGCAGTGCAGTCAGGCTCTTCATGGAACTGGCACTTCTCTACCCTCAGTACGAGAATGCTCCGACCGGTATGCTGAGAGCAGCCTTCCTGCTGAGAGAGGATGAGCAGTTCACCCAGGCCGCGGATATGTATCTCGATGCTTATGCCAGATTCCCGACCGCACCCGATATGGTCGCAGCACTCAGCAGTGCCGCTGACAGCTACGAGGAGGGTGGCAGGGCTGACCTCGCGATGGGAGTTTACACTCAGATCGCCAACGACAGGGCTGGGACTGCTGCAGTTGTTTCCAGGGCTTACGCCAAGATAGGTGAGTACAACTACAACATCGGTAATATCTCCATAGCGCGGTCCAACTTCGAGAACTGCATGAGCGTGTATGACGACTTCCGTGATGGCAGTGTCGAGTGGCCTGCCATGTCGGCCTATCAGGTAGGAAAGATATCCTCTACTGACTACTATGCTCTGCAGCCTGTCACAGCGGACAATGTCCAGTTTAAGACACAGCTCTTCAACGAGACAGTCGCCAACTACAACAGGACATTCACATACCTGGATGACGAGTATGTCTTCCTGGCTGTTCTCGACATCGGTATGCTGCAGGAGGACTTCGCCAACTCCATCGGATTCATGAATGCTCCTCCCGGACTTTCACCGGAGGGGGAAGAGGCCTTCTACAACACTCTCCTCGAGGCATATGACACTTATATTGGAAGAGCCATCTCAACCTACCAGAATGGTCTCGAGCTGGCGATGGATAATGGTATCAGGGACGATGTGACAGAGCAGATCGCAGAGAGACTTGATCTGCTGCTTCCCGGCAGCAGCGCAAGCATCGGATATGCCGGCTCTACAGCCGCTCCGCCGATCGATGATACCGAGACACCGGTCATCCTCGACCCGCTGACCGATCCGCTCGTCGATGCGGAGGATACATCCGCTCCTTCTGAAACTGATGCCTCAGATATGACAACGGATTACACCGACACAGGTTACGATACCGTCACTGAAGACGAGGATGATGGAGGGGGGTGTTTCCTGTGGCCATTCTAGGAGCAAGCCATCCCCTTCGAGTATCTTCTTCAAAGGTCGTCAGCAGTCTCCTCCCTTTGTTCCTGGCTCTCACTATGCTTCTTATTCCATTGAGTCCCGTTCTTGCTCAGGATGAGGAAGAAGAAGGCTCGGGTGCTACGTGGCAGGACGGCAGGCTCGTGCTTGAGGAGATCACCATCCGAGGTGAGCTGAGAACTCCCCAGGCACTATTCATGATGCTGAAAACAACGCCCAACCTAAGCAATGTGCTGCTCGAAAGGAGCTTCCTGGAGGATGTTGTAAGGCCAGTATATCCCGGAGCCTTTGCCGATGAACCGAGCTTCGGCGCCGGACGGGAGACATTTGTACTCCCTGCCTGGGTCAGGTATGGCTCTGTTGTAGTAATGGGGGGGCTGTCTGCGTACAGCTACTCCCAGGAGAATGATGAAGAGGGACTGGTGTTCGGAGTGATCGCCGGTATAGACTTGATTGGAAACCTGGTTCTTGACCTGATCGGCAATTGATCCGGTCACACGAGAGGAGATCATTGATGAAAAGGTTCAACCCCCTGCTGCTGGTTCTATCACTTATTCTCTGTACAGGTCTCGCGTTCGCACAGCCGACTGACGAAGCGACTGAGACCGAAGTTGCGCCTGACAGCCTGGCTGCTGATTCGGCGGCTGTTGTCGAGGAGCCAGTCGAGGAACCTGAACCACCCATCATCGACGCTGTTGATGAGA
>JAOZQW010000032.1:0-6294 GCA_029932015.1 Candidatus Fermentibacteraceae bacterium | reverse complement strand
GTCGAGGAGCCAGTCGAGGAACCTGAACCACCCATCATCGACGCTGTTGATGAGATAGCAGAGGAAGAGGAAGAAGTATCCGGTAACATTTTCTCCGAGATGGCTGCTTTCTTCCGTGAGGGTGGACCGGCGATGTGGGTCATCCTGATCTTCCTCGCTGCAGGTATCGCTGTTATCGTCGAGAGAGTGATCTTCCTCTTCTTCATAGCTGATATGAAGCCCGAAAGGTTCATGGGCAGGATAGCTGAGCTCATTCGCAAGGGCAGCATCGAGGGTGCTATCGCCTCCTGTGCTGAAAAGAATGCGCCACTGGCAAGGATCATAGAGGCCGCTCTGAGAAACTACAGGAACACAGAGCGGGACATCCAGAATGCTGTGGATGAGATGGCTCTGGCTGAACTGCCGAGGCTCAACGCAAGGACAGGCTATCTGGCGATGCTTGCCAATGTCTCCACAATGGTTGGACTTCTTGGTACGATCTTCGGGCTGATCGCAGCATTCGAATCCGTTGCAGCCGCCGATCCGGCTGAGAAGAGCATCATGCTTGCCAACGGTATCTCCATGGCGATGAGCACGACCGCATTCGGTCTCATCTCCGCAATCCCGCTGCTCATCGCACATTCGATGCTTACATCCAAGACTGATTCCCTTATCGATGATATCGACCGCTACTCAGTTATGGTCATCAACATGCTCGCACAGGCCAGAAAGGAAGGCTGATGGCACAAGCGGCAACGGGCCGGAGTCGCCGAGTCAGGCATGCACCGGAGCTTGATCTCCTTCCGGTCATGAACCTGTTCTGCGTGATCATACCGTTCCTGCTTCTCAGTGCCTCCTTCCTTGAAATAGCCGTCATCGAAATGGCGCCAACAGAGGGTATCAGCTCGGGAGCGGGAACAACGAGTCTCGCCCGCTCTGAAGAGGAACTTCTTCAGCCCAAGGTCATCATGACCGATGATGAGCTTTTCCTCGGAACGGTGTTCGGCACTCGTTCTGTCAGCTCCTCATTTCTTGAGGAGAGGAACGGCGAGATGGTGCCTTCTTACGACTTCGAGGCCCTTGATGAGCATCTCGCGGACTTCCGCGAGGAGCTCGATACCGAGTTCCCGACCATTCCAGTGCACAAGATTACGATACTGACCGTTGACGATGTGCGCTACGATAACATCGTGATGGCCATTGATGTATGTACTGAGAACGGTTTTGATCAGCCGGGGCTCCAGGTTGCCGCATATGACGTCCTGCAGCGCCAGATCGCTGCCCAGGCTGCAGCTGCTGCGGGAGGGGGAGGCGCACCATGAGCGCTCCAACCAAACGTCATCTCCCCCTTCTTCTTGGATACAAGAAGAGCAAAGCAGTAATGCGGGGGAAGGACAAGAAGGTATCCCTGAACCTTACTTCAATGATAGACATGTTCACGATCCTCGTTGTCTTCCTTCTCAAAAGCTACAGCGCGGAAGGTCAGATCATCACGCTCAGCGATGCAATGACCCTGCCGGAGTCAACGGCTGACCAGCAGGCTGAACTGAACCTCGAGATAATCGTTACCAACGAAGCCATCATCGTCGATGGTGATCCTATCGTCTATGTGGATGAAACCACATTGACCGAGGGGAATCCCATTCCTGAACTCGTCACCCGGCTCACTGATCATCGGGAATACACTCAGCAGGTTCGTGGTATCACGGATGCAGAGGAGATGAGAGTGAACATTCAGGGTGACGTTGCTACACAGGCGATCCTGCTGCAGAGGGTCATGAGCAGTTGTGCCCAGGCCGGCTATGCCACCCAGAATCTAACGGTGATCAAGGTGGAAGGCGGCGACGAATGACACCGCGTAAGGAAGAGGCCAAGATGGTCCTTGCCATTGCCATAATGCGCGACGGCAAGGTGGTGGGCAAGCTGATACCGGGTTCGGAGCCTGTACGGTTGGGATCGGGCTACAACAACAGCATCGTTGTTGAGGGCACCGATGTCCCTGACAGCATGATCTTTATGGTCCCAGGAGAGGAACCTGAGACCTGGATACTCAGACTCGCGCGTTCTATGGAAGCCACGATCAACTCAGCAGATGGAGCAGCACTCATATTTGCGGATCTGCGGGAGTTGGGCATCTTCCCTGTTGATGCTGAAGGCTACCATCTGCTCAATATCAAGTACGGTGATCAGGGACAGATCGAAGTAGGGTCGTTCCTGATACAGTTTGGTTTCATTGCCCCTCCGAAGCCGGAAGTGAAGCCGGCTGCCTCGAAGAAGGTCGATAAGAAACAGGCTAAATCGCAGCCAGAGGAAGAGAAACCTGATCCGAGAGTCCTGAAGATCGTAATTGAGGGACCTGATGGGAAAAGTGAGATCTTCCCCAATGCCGGGCTGGTTACTGTTGGCGAGGCTGACTACAACACAGTGTGCATAAAGGGATCAGGACTCCCGAGGATCCACTCGCTGCTCGAACCTGAGGGCAACAGATACCGCATGAGTCTGATCAGCGGGATCAAGGGCGGGGTCGAGGTCAAGGGCAGTGTAATCCCATTTGATACTCTTATCCAGCGGAATCTGATGTCACAGGATAAGCCTGGGGATCCTCATCTCTGGGTATTTGACAAGAATGTGAATGGTGTATTCACCATTGGTGGATTCGAAGTGTTCTTCGGATTTGTCGATCCCCCGGTAATTGAGAAAAAACCTGAACCTCCCAGGGAAATGCCCAAGGTTAAATACGTTGCTCCTGATTACGACTGGGACAATTTCGCGGCAAGACCCCATGACGAACTCGCCATGAAGGGGAATCGGGAGGAATCCAACCGTATCGCAGTTGTACTCGGACTCGGACTCGCTGTTGCTCTCGTAACCGGTGCCGTCTTCGACCGATTCATTATGGTCGTACAGGAGACTAAGGAGCAGATGCTTCGCAGGGCTCCTTCAGCAAGAGTGGCCACACTCGCCAGCCAGCCCGAGGTCGAGGGTATCGGTGAAGAGATCATCGCAGATATGGGCACTGAGGAATCAATGGAGGTTGCTACCGGTGGTGGCGGTCCTGCAGCAGGTGAAGCCTCCTCAGGTGGTGTTTCTGATGGAGCTGCCGCTGGAGAAGCCGTTCTTCAGAGCATAGGATTTGCCGCATATGGAACCGGATCCTCCGGAGCCAGTGCCGGTGTCGCCTCAGATCTCCAGGCTGCCGCTTCATCCGGTGTCGGTCTTACCTCAGGCGGTGGCGGAGATGCACTGATAGCTGGAGCCGGCGGCGGTGGCTCAGGTGGTCTTGAGGGTCTGATCGGTGGTGGTGGAGGTCCCAGTTCGACTATTGCAGGCGTCTCATCCAGCGAAGTTGAGGCCGTCCACATGGCTGCTGAAGTCTCCTTCTCAACGCACTCATCCAGTTCCCAGATCGGAGTGCAGGGCAGGACGATGTCCAACATCCGCCAGAAGATCAACATGATCAACACGAGAGTTAGACGCGCGTATGAGGACCTTCTCAGAAGTAATCCGAGCGCGGGAGGGACGATAAATATCAGTTTCTCCATTACTCCTTCCGGTTCTGTCGTTGGAGTGAGTGTCTCTGCCCCTGGAACTCTCTCAGCACTGACGGCTTCTGTACAGGCTGCCGTTCAGTCGCTCAACTTCGGTGCTTCCAGTGAGCAGACTGATAACATTCCAATGTCTGTTCCGATGGTTCTTGTGCCTCCAGAGTAGGTTCATTACAATTATAGCTGAAAGAGGGGACATGCACTGCTGTGCATGTCCCCTTCTCCTTGAATGAAGGGAATTGCAGTGAGATACAGCATGTTTCTGCTGATTTGTCTGACTCTCATGGCAGTCGCAGGCGACAACGACTGGGTGATGGAATCCCTGAGACCCGCAATTGTCGCCCTCAATACAGAGTTAAGCGAGGAATACGAACTCCTGCTCGTAGAGAATCCGGAGGCGGCGGGAACCATCACTCTGGATTTCAGGATAATGCCTGATGGAGCGATCTGGGATCTGTCGGTTACTGCGGACTCTCTCCTTCAGCCGCTCATTCCGCTGATTGACAGTCTGTTCGATGGAAGCTTCATAGAGCTGGCCCGGCCCATCCAGGCTTCCATACCGGTAGTTGTGCCGATCGAGCTGAAGCCAGGGGAATAGGGAAGAGCCCCGGACCATTTCGGTCCGGGGCTCATGCCTGCGCGGATTAATGAATCCGCGCTTCTTCTAGTACATTCCTCCACCCATGCCGCCGCCCATGTCAGGGGCAGGCTTCTCGGGCTCGGGTATCTCAGTTACGATACACTCGGTCGTCAGAAGGAGTCCCGCAATACTTGCGGCATTCTGAAGGGCAGACCTTGTGACCATTGTCGGGTCGACAACACCATGCTCGAACATGTTACCGTACTCGTTTGTCTGAACGTTGAGTCCATCATCCTTGCCGAGACCTCTGACCTTTTCAACGACGATGGCGCCTTCAAGGCCAGCATTCAGAGTCAGCTGCCTGAGCGGCTCAGAGAGTGATCTGCGAACGATATCGACGCCCACAGCCTCATCCTCAGCTAGCTCCAGCTTGTCAAGCGCACTCTCGCATCTGATAAGTGCGGTACCGCCTCCAGGGACTATGCCCTCCTCGACGGCTGCCCTGGTGGCGTGAAGTGCGTCTTCGACCCTTGCTTTCTTTTCCTTCATTTCAGTCTCGGTGGCTGCGCCGACATTGATCCTGGCGACTCCACCCGTGAGCTTGGCAAGTCTCTCCTGAAGCTTCTCGCGGTCGTAGTCGGAGCTGGTGTCCTCGATCTGCTTGCGGAGCTGACCGATCCTGCCCTGGATGGCTTCAGTGGTTCCGTTGCCGTCAACGATGATGGTGTTGTCCTTGTCAATCCTGACAACGCCGCATGTGCCGAGGTCATCGAGTGTGACATTCTCGAGCTTGATGCCGAGATCCTCGGTGATTGCTCTTCCGCCTGTAAGGACGGCGATATCACCAAGCATGGCCTTACGTCTGTCACCGTAGCCCGGGGCTTTGACGGCGGCTACCTGAAGCATGCCTCGCATTTTGTTCACTACGAGGGTGGCAAGTGCCTCGCCCTCGATATCCTCAGCTATGATAAGGAGAGGTTTGCCGAGCTGAGCAATCTTCTCGAGCACAGGGAGAAGGTCCTTCATGCTGGCGATCTTCTTCTCGTTGATGAGGATGTATGGCTTATCGAGAACAACATCCATGTTCTCGGGATCAGTGACGAAGTAAGGAGAAAGGTAACCCCTGTCGAACTGCATACCCTCAACAACATCAAGAGTAGTGTCCATTGACTTGGCTTCCTCGACGGAGATGGTTCCGTCTTTGCCGACCTTCTCCATCGCCTCGGCAATGATATCACCAATGGTCCTGTCGTTATTGGCCGAGATCGAAGCCACCTGCATGATGTCGTCCTTGCCGGACACATCGCGTGAAAGGGTCTTGAGTTCTTCGACAACTGCCTTTACAGCAACATCGATACCGCGCTTGAGAGCCATGGGGTTTGCACCTGCGGTAACGTTCTTGAGACCTTCGCGATAGATGGCCTCTGCAAGAAGTGTTGCAGTAGTGGTGCCGTCGCCAGCGATGTCGCTGGTCTTGCTTGCTACTTCACGAATGAGCTGAGCACCGATGTTCTGGAACCTGTCTGGGAGTTCGATCTCCTTGGCAACCGTAACGCCGTCCTTGGTAATCGTCGGGCTTCCCCACTTCTTCTCGAGAACAACGTTGCGGCCCTTGGGGCCGAGTGTGACCTTGACTGCCCTCGAGAGCCTCTCAACACCTGCCAGTATCGCCTGTCTGGCTGCCTGGTCGAACTTCAGTTCCTTTGCTGGCATTCCGTACCTCCGGATCAGTCAACTATCGCGAGAATGTCATCCTCGCGAACTATTACGTACTCTTCATCGAGTACCTTCACATCAGTACCCGAGTACTTGCCGATGAGGACATGGTCGCCGGGCTTGACCGCCGGAGCGAGGAAGCCCTCACCCTCCGGATTCCTTTTGCCCTGGCCGACTGCCTCGACGATACCCTCGAGGGGCTTCTCTTTTGCTGTGTCCGGGATGACTATGCCACCCTTGACCATTTCCTTCGGCTCCTCACGCTTGATGAGGACACGGTCGAAGAGCGGGCGGATCTTCTTTTCATCCATCTGTGTTCTCCTTCCCTGGAGTATGTGGTCCTGCGCTGATGCGGGGACACTTGTTCTGGTGAAGTGATTGATGCTTACAGTCAACTCTCTGCTACTATTAGCAAGGTAGATGCCACTGTCTTGATGGAAAGCAGACTGCTTTCCAAGAGCAAACAGGATAACA
>JAOZQW010000289.1 GCA_029932015.1 Candidatus Fermentibacteraceae bacterium | reverse complement strand
AGGGCATCGAGGGAGTGAAGGATTTCGTGGTTGACAGAGTCAGGCGTTCAGGCGGAAACCCCTGTCCGCCCATTGTAGTGGGTGTCGGTCTCGGAGGCTCCTTCGAGCGCTGCGCCATGCTTGCCAAGGAATCTCTCCTTAGACCCATCGGCACTCCCAACCCCGACAAGGTCTACGGTGAAGTCGAGAAGGAACTGCTTGAGAGGATCAACAATCTGGGCATAGGCCCCGCCGGCCTTGGCGGCAGGACCACAGCCCTGGCTGTGCACATCAAGCATGTTCCGTGTCATATTGCCTCCATGCCGGTCGCGGTGAACATTCAATGCCATGCCAGCAGGCACGGCGAAACCATCATATAAAGGGGAGGCGGAAATGAAGACTGTTGAGCTCACTACCCCCCTCACGATGGACGACATTCGAGACCTCGAAGCAGGGGACAAGGTTCTTCTCTCCGGGGACATCTACACCGCAAGGGATGCAGCCCACAAGCGGCTGGTACAACTGATAGAAGAGGGGAAGGACCTTCCCTTCGACCTCGAGGGCGCGGTCATCTACTATGTCGGCCCCGCTCCTTCAAGACCCGGCCAGGTCATGAACTCCGCCGGACCCACCACGAGCTACAGGATGGACACTTTCACCAGGCTCCTCCACGAGAAGGGACTGAAGGCCAGCATTGGCAAGGGTCCCCGCTCGGTCGATGTCCGCAATGCCATGGTCGAGCACGGCGGGGTCTACTTCGCCGCAGTGGGCGGAGCCGCCGCCGGCATTGCCTCTGCCATCAAGGCTGCCGAGGTCATCGCCTACGAGGATCTGGGCCCGGAAGCGATCAGGAGACTGACTGTAGAGAAGATGCCGCTGTTCGTTGTGAACGATGTGCAGGGCAGGGATCTGTTCGAGATAGGCGTAGCGCAGTACTGCAGGGAAAGCTAGCCACACCCGACACGGAAGGCGATGAGTATGAAGTTCGACCTCAGCCTGAATGACCTTGGGAGTCTCTTCCCGGATGATTTCACCGAGGAGCAGATAGCCAAGGGCAAGACCATCTTCCTCAAGCAGCTTGCCAGCAGGACCCACAAGTTCTACAAGGGCAAGATGATGACCGTTCCGAAGGCGGGCCTCTACGGCTTCAACTGGTTCAATGTCTACTACACACCAGGCGTTTCCATGGTCTCCACCACCATCCGCGATGACAACGAGACAGCCTACGATCTCTCCAACAAGGGCAACTTCATTGGTGTCGTCAGCGACTCCACGAGGGTCCTCGGCGACGGCGACTGCACACCTCCCGGAGGACTCGGCGTCATGGAGGGCAAAGCCTTCTTAATGAAATACCTTGGCGGCGTGGACGCTGTGGCCCTCTGCATCGACAACAGGGACAAGGACGGGAATCCCGACCCCGACAAGATCATCGACTTCGTGAAGATGGTTCAGCCGAGCTTCGGCGGAATCAACCTCGAGGACATCTCCCAGCCCAACTGCTTTAAGGTACTCGATACCCTCCGCGAGGAATGCGACATCCCTGTCTGGCATGATGACGCTCAGGGCACAGGCTGCGTTACCCTCGCAGGTCTGCTCGGTGCACTCGAAGTAGTTGGCAAGAAGCTAGGCGATGTCAGGATAGTCTTCGAAGGCGCAGGAGCTTCCAATACCACCATCGCACGCCTCATCATCACCGCAGGTGGCGACCCGAAGAAGATGGTGATGTTCGACTCAAAGGGCAGCCTGCACACCGACCGCGAGGACATCAAGGCGGACAAGCGCTTCTACCGCAAGTGGGAACTCTGCCAGGCCATGAACCCCGCGAAGATAAAGACCAGGGAAGAGGCCATTAAGGGCGCCGATGCCCTCATCGCCGTCTCCAGACCCGGCCCCGGGCTCATTCCGCAGGAGTGGATACGCTCCATGGCGAAAGACCCCATCGTTTTCGCCTGTGCCAACCCGATCCCTGAGATCTACCCCTACGAGGCCAAGGAAGCCGGAGCTGCCGTGGTAGCCACAGGCAGGGGAGACTTCCCCAACCAGGTGAACAACTCCCTCGGATTCCCAGGCATCCTCAAGGGTGCACTGCTTGTCAGAGCCACGAAGATCACCGATAACATGGCAGTCGCAGCAGCCAAGTCCCTTGCCAACTTCGCGAAGAGGAAGGGCGTAACCCCGGACTACATCATCCCAACCATGGATGAAGCGGATGTCTTCCCAGAGGAAGCAGCCGATGTAGCCATGCAGGCCATAAAAGACGGCGTTGCAAGACTGGACAAGACAAGGGAGCAGGTACTCAACGAGGCCCGCACGGACATCATGGAAGCCCGTGCCCTTGTGCAGAAGCTCATGGACGATGGCAACATCAAGCAACCGCCCATCGAGCTCGTTGAAGAAGCACTTAAGATAGCGATAGACCAGGTTACCTGAGGAAATGAAGGGGGCGGCTCCAGAGCCGCCCCCACCCCTCCGCGCAAGCGAAAGCCGATCGCATTGAAGACAGAAAGGCCAATATGAGCGATGTACTACTGACCAGAAGAAGCAAGATGGTCCGATTCACATGCCACCACATCCCCGCAAGGCCCGGCATGGCAGGCAAGATCTTCAACGCCCTCGGCTCCGCCCATATCAATGTTATTCACATGTTCAACGCCGAGCATGGCGAGAGCGAAGGCGACATCTCCTTCAGCGTAGGAGAAAACTCATTCGAGAAAGCCAGGGAAGTCATCGAAGGCATCACCAATGACATCGGCTCACCCGACCTGACCATCGAGCACGATATCGCCATCTTGAGCTTCGACCTGGAAGAGACTGTCTGCGAGACCGTCCTGGGCACCATGACCGTAGCCCTGAACGTCCTCTCAAGACAGAACATCGATGTAAGACACATTGCAGGCAGCAGGAACAGGATCTTCCTCGTCCTCCCCGACGCCCAGGCTGACCGCGCCTCCAACATCCTGAGCAGGGCACTCAAGGAGGACCCGATAATTCATCCGATATGATGAAGTGGATTATTCTCTCAGAGTAAAGAAACCAATGGCAACTGATAGTGTTTTCTCACTATGGCAGATTGCTTAAATTAAACACAATCGACGGATATCTAGCTCGTTACTTCTCGAACCCATTCTAAGTATAGCTTATCCTTAAAGACTCCTCGATCTGCCCTTTTGCTTTCTTTGTATCGAATCACTTCATTGAAATCAAAGCCAAGAATTGTAGCAAGAGCATGCATGACTTCAAGCATATCAGCTAATTCCTCAACACTTGGATTATCCACGAATTCTGTTAGTTCTTCCTGGAGCTTCCGTATAAGCTCAAGCCTAAATTCATTGGCAGTAAGCGTTCGGACTTGGCACTCCTTGCCGCTCTCCCGGATGATCCGAGGTATTCCATCACGTACCAGCTTGTTGTATTGAATCTTAATTATGACCACTCCATCGAATTCCCGGTTTGAATCAGTTGTTTTGAATCCCAAACA
>JAOZQW010000288.1 GCA_029932015.1 Candidatus Fermentibacteraceae bacterium | reverse complement strand
CAGGCCGGGAAACTTATCACGCTCTACAGAGGACTATCCTGATGAGGAAATTCATCTTCCTGTGCAGCAACTTTCCCCCCCTCTCGAGCGGCGCCACACCTGTGATCCTCAACCTGTCCAGGTATATGCCGGAGGTCGGCTGGGAGATGCTCCCGCTAACGGTCAGCAATCCAAGGGGGCTTCCGGAGGATGACTCTCTTGAAGCTGAACTGCCAGACGGACTCCGCGTATCAAGAGTATATCATCCGGATCCTGCCGCTCTTCTGCGAAAACTCCGTCGCTCTGAAAAGACCGCTGAAGGTGATGCAGGTACGGCCCTTTCATCCAGCCACGTGGGGATGAAAAAGCTGCTTATCCCTGACAGGCTGATAACCTGGATGCCATTCGTAGTCCCAGCGGGTGTCGCACTGGCAGACGAGATAGATGGAGCTGATATCGTGGTCTCCTTCGGTCCGCATCATTCCCTCCACATCCATGCTGCCATGATATCCAGACTTGCCGGAATACCATTTGTTGCATTCTTCGGCGATCTCTGGCTCCTTGATTCATATGTTAACTGGCCATCGGCGCTGAACAGGAGAGCGCAGGCACTGCTTGAGCGCTATGTCGCGGGCCAGGCTGACGGTATCGCAGCGACGACCGTGGGTTCCATTGATTACTTCCGAAAAACCTACGGCGCAGCCTGCCCCCCTCTCCAGGTGGTGGACAACGGATACGATCCCGACCGGCCCCTCCCCCCGCGCAGGGAGAGGGATGACGATCTCCTGCTGATAACCTATACAGGCAATTTTTTCGCCATGCAGTCACCTGAGAACATTCTGAAAGGGCTTCGCCTCTTCCTCGACCAACATGCGGAACCGCCGCTGAGGATAAGGCTGGTGGGTTCGGTACAGGATGATTTCAAGGCGGAAGTCCGGGAACTGAATCTTGGCAGGCATCTTGAGCTGACCGGTCCGGTTCCATTCGAAGAGGTCTCAGGATACCAGGTCGACTCTGATGTACTGCTCACGAGCCTCTGCGACCTGCCCGGCTCGGAAGTGAAGAATTCCTCCAAGCTGGCCGAATATCTGAAGACCGGCAGACCCATCCTTGCGATAGCTCCCGAAGGCGATATGACTGCTCATGTTCGGCGCCTGGATGCGGGATATATAGCCGACCCATCCCCTGAAGGATTCGCAGGCTGCCTCGAGCTGCTTCTTGCAGACTGGAAGGCCGGCAGCCTCAATGCCCCGGCTGATATGGAGGCTGTCGCGGAGACTTTTGACGCTTTTCGTATCGCTGGAAGATTCGGCCGGTTCCTCGACGAGATACTCGCTGGCAGGGCAATGCCATGAGCAGGCATAGCAAAGAATACGTTGATCATCAAGGGGATGGAGCCCGTCTAAGGCTTCTCTACCTGCTTGACCTCCTGCCAACCTATGTCGCCAGGGAGGTCCATGCCCTGTCCGGTAATGTGCGCGGCAGCTGGGATATTGAGATACATCTTCCGGTCAGTTCACCGGTCACCGGCATGTGGCGGAGGATACTCCCGGAGGGAGCGGATACCACAGGACGAGCGGATGTTCATACCGACATGCATATGGAATGGTGCACAGGCAGCGCTGCAAAGGTGCTGCTGTCGGCCCTCCCCTCCTGTCTGACGGCATTCATCAGACATCCTGTCCGCTTCATGCGCGGCATCATTGATGCGATCAGAAGGGGTTCTCTCAGACACTTCCTCATCGCAGTCAACCTTGCAGAGAGATGCATCAGAACCACTCCAGACATCATACACAGTCACTTCGCGAAGGATGCAGCCAATATTGCCATGTGGCTCTCAGGACTATTGAACATCCCGTACACGGTAACGACCCATGCCAATGACATCTTTGTTCCGGATAGCGAGATAAGAGTTGCTGAAGTTCTTGGGAGGGCAGCCGGGAGTCACACCATCTCATCTCACAACAGGGAATACATCAGCAGAAGATATGGGGCTGAGCTTGGGGACAGAACCTTCGTTTCCAGACTTGGCCTGAACGCCGCCCTGTTGCCGAAGACTGTTCCCACTGAGGGTGTGCCCGTTTTTACATGCACAGCAAGCGGGCTCGTTCCGAAGAAGGGGGTTGATGTCCTCCTTGAAGCATGCAGCCTCCTAAGGGAAAGCGGAGAAGAGATCAGATGCCGTATCATCGGTTCCGATCCCGCGGGAGATGTGCTGGAGTCCCTCAGGAAGAGAGTGATCAAGGCCGGGCTGGATGGAATGGTCAGTTTCATGGGGCTCCTCACCGCAGAGCAGGTGCTGGAAGCAGTTTCCCGCAGTACCGCTTTCGTGCTGCCATCCGTAGAAGCACCCAATGGTGATATGGATGGAATACCGGTAGCTCTCATGGAAGCCATGGGGATGGGTGTCCCTGCTATTTCGACCAGGCTCTCCGGGATACCTGAGCTGGTCGAGAACGGCATTACCGGACTTGTTGTCGAGCCTGGAGATGCAAAAGCGCTTGCGAACGCGATGAGGAAGCTGAGTGCCGATCCTACTCTTGCCCGGCAGCTTGGAGCCGAAGGAAGACGGAAAGTGCTTAGTGATTTCACCCTCAAGCGGTATGCTTCCGATATGACCCGTTTCTGGACTGAACTGCTGTCCCTGTGCAGCAGCGGCTGAGGATCCTGTCTGAATAGCTCAACGGGCTTACCGCGAGAGGAGACAGCCATATGCGTAATCTCACAGGAGTACCGACCTTCTCAGCACTTCTAATCTTCACCTGCATCACTCTGGGCCAGCCGGACATCGACAATCTTGTCCATTCTCTGGACCAGCTCTACAGAAGCGATAACAGCTACACCGAGATGACGATGCATATCGTTACTCCTCACTGGGAAAGAACGCTGACAATGAAGGCCTGGTCAGAGGGAACTGACAGAACCTTTATAAGGATCCTCTCCCCTGCGAGGGAGGCAGGGATGGCCACACTGAGAATGGGCACTGAGATGTGGAACTACCTGCCCAACACAGGCAGCACTGTCAGGGTGCCCCCCTCGATGATGGCCGGATCATGGATGGGCTCGGACATAACCAACAATGACATCGTAAAGGAAGTTACATACGAGGCCGATTATACCTTTGAGTACACCTCAGACACATCATTTACGGGTACTCCGCAGGATGGGATCATCTATCTGAAACTCGTCCCGAAAGCCTCCGCAGCAGTTGTCTGGTCCAGCATAATCTGTGCAGTGAGAATCGATGATTCGCTGCCTCTCTGGCAGCATTTCTTTGACCAGCACGGAGAGCTGATAAAGACAGTCACATTCTCTGACAATCGCGAACTTGGCGGCAGGACCATCCCGACGGTCATGGAAGTGGTTCCCGCGAATAAAGAAGGACACAGCACGACCATAACATGGTCGAATGCCGAATTCGATCAGGGAGTGGATGAGGATATATTCTCACTGTCGAACCTGCAGTCAGGCGGCACCGACTAAATGCTCT
>JAOZQW010000287.1 GCA_029932015.1 Candidatus Fermentibacteraceae bacterium | reverse complement strand
AGTACTCTAGCCATCGTCATCCTCCTGCATACGACTCTGTTCGAGTGGACAATTAAGCACAATTCTCAGTATTGCGCATACTACCCCGGTGCGCACTGGAAGTCAATGAGATTTCCGTTGGTTGAGCCCATTCAGAGGGTTCCTCAGAGTACCGGAATACGACAGGCCAGGATCACTTCCTTCGACCGAGGACAGAGGCTGCTTTCCGGCAGATATTGTCTGCTGTAAGTCCGTACTTCTCCATTACCTCAGCTGGCGTACCACTGGTGCCGAAACTGTCTGTGACCCCGACTGATCCCAGCGGCAGCGGATATTCCCTTCCAAGAAGCCCGGCAACTGCCCCGAAGAGTCCACCGGTCACCTGATGATCCTCGGCTGTAAGAACACCTCTTTTACCGATCGCCTGATTCAAGATGAGATCTCTGTCAAGCGGTTTGATGGAGACCATATCGATGACGGAAGCCGATATCCCGGCTCCAGCCAGCTGCTCAGCCGCTGAAAGGGTTTCAGCGACCATCGCCCCGCAGGCGACCAGAAGGATGTCCGCGCCCTCCCTGAGAAGGTTGCCCTTTCCTGGCTCGACAACGCTGTCGTCAGGATAGAGCTGGGGGACGGGATTCCTGCCGAACCGGATGTAGACCGGACCAGGAGTTCTGAGAGCGGCCAGCACTGCCGCTCTGGTCTGGGAAGCATCCGCTGGAACAAGGACCGTCATATTGGGGAGTACCCGCATGATGGCAATATCCTCGAGAGCCTGATGCGTGGCGCCGTCAGGTCCCACGCTGACACCCCCATGAGCGCCCCCTATCTTCACATCAAGGTCCATGTAGCATATGGATGTTCTTATCTGATCCCATGCCCTGCCGGTGGCGAATACTCCATATGTAGCGACAAAGGGAATGAATCCGGTCAGAGCCAGGCCGGCTGCCTCACCCATCATGTCCTGCTCGCTGGCTCCGAGGTTGAAGAATCTGTCGGGATAACTGTCAAGAAAGGAGTCACTGCCGATGGACCTGGAGACATCGCCTTCGATGACAACAACCCTTTCATCCAGCCTTCCGGCTTCGAGGAGACCCTCGACATAGCCCTCCCTGGTCGGCCTGAGCGGTCGGCGGGTCATGACAGCCCCCTTTTCAGCTCATGAACTGCCCTCACGTACTCATCATCATCCGGGCATCGGCCGTGCCACTGGAATGTCCCCTCCATGAAGGAGACCCCTCTGCCCTTTATGGTGTCTGCAATGATCACGGAGGGAAGTCCTGAGCCGCTGCAGTGCTCAAAGGCCTTTGCAAGGGAAGGGAAAGAATGTCCATCGCAGACTACGACATCCCAGCCGAATGACAGCCATTTCTCAGTGAGCGGTTCTATCTCCATCACATCCGTTACACGGCCGTCCAGCTGAACAAGATTCCTGTCAACGATAGCCGTCAGACGGTCGAGCCCGAAGTGACTCGCGGACATTGCGGACTCCCACACGCTTCCTTCCTGGAGTTCACCGTCTCCCAACAGACAGTATACACGGCTGTCCAATCTGCCCAGTCGCAGTCCGTGGGCAATGCCGCAGGCGATGGACAGCCCATGGCCGAGACTTCCAGTGGATGCATCGAGACCGGGCAGGCTTCGCATATTGGGATGTCCCTGGAGTCTGCTCCCAAACTTGCGGAGAGTGAGCAGTTCGGAACTCTCGAAGTACCCTCTGGCGGCAAGGACAGCGTAGAGGGCAGGACACGCGTGCCCCTTGGACAATACGAACCTGTCCCGCTCCGGCCACTCCGGTTCTTCCGGACGGACTCTCATAACATCCCAGTAGAGTTCCACGAGTATCTCGACCGATGAGAACGAACCGCCGGGGTGACCACTGCCTGCAGCCTTTATCATTGAAAGAACATCAAGCCTGACCTGTGTGGCCACATTTCCAAGGTCGGGAGCATCTTTGCTCATGGTCTGCCTCTCATTCAGCGTCTTCAGCCGGGAGATGGACTGCCATTCGGCAGACATCCCCTCCATCGAGAATGCTCTCGAGAACTTCGACCTCTACCGGCATCCCCAGAATGTCCTCCCAGAGCGCCTTGTAGAAACCGGCACTGCAGTAGCAGTACAGAGGAGAGATCTTCGCTCCCTGCGCTACGGCATCCCGTATCCTGGGGCAGTGACAGTAGAGGGCTCTTCTTTTCAATGGATCCTGTTCAGAGATGTACTCCCTGAGAAAACCGCTCTTGGGTATCTTGGTCGCGAAGATGGTGCTGCCCTCTCGCCTTCCTGCGAGACCCATGTCCCTCGATGTAAAGAACTCCATCTCATCCTCAGTGAGCTTAATACCATGCCTGAGGAAATCTTCAAATCTCTTCTGAAGAGCCTCCAGAACCCTGTCTATGCTCCCTGTATCCTTCCAGATCTGTATGATCTCACCGAGTCCCTCTTTCGGATGAATGCAGGCACATCGGGTAAGAACCTCTCGGGCTTTCTCGACCCCGGAAAGTCTTTCCAGTCTCCTCATCGCAGCATCCGTCCAGATGGTCACATCCTCGGATGTTCCATCTGCAGTGCACTCTACGCCTTTCATCACCTCATCGACGATCTCCAAGCCGCAGACGGCCTCCAGAGCTTCCGAGAACTTCCGGTTCCAGGCCTCTCCGAATCCTGTCACATCTTCCGCCAGTCGGACAGGAATTTCTCAATACCGAT
Source organism: Candidatus Fermentibacteraceae bacterium (assembly GCA_029932015.1). Lineage (GTDB taxonomy): Bacteria > Fermentibacterota > Fermentibacteria > Fermentibacterales > JCC-6 > JAOZQW01. The sequence continues at coordinate 790 of JAOZQW010000287.1, read as the reverse complement.
ATCCGTCAGAGGATGCTTCACCAGTTTTCTGACTACGGCGGTTGGTACAGTTGCTATATGCGCTCCTGCAAGAGCTGCCTGCTCCACATGCTGGGGATGTCTGATACTGGCGGCGATTATCCTGGTCGGCAGACCGTGTAGATCGAACATCTCGGCAAGATCAGCGACGACCTGAATACCTGGCGTGCCAATGTCGTCGAGCCTGCCGACAAAGGGGCTGACGAATGAAGCACCCGCCAGTGCGGCCATGTAACCCTGAGCGGCTGAGAAGATCAGAGTTACATTGCAGCGTATTCCTTCTTTTTCCAGGATAGAGACAGCGGCAAGCCCCTCGCTCCCCATCGGTATCTTAATGACTATGTTGGGGTGCCACTCAGCACTTTCTCTGGCCTCCCTGAGCATGCCTGCGCGGTCTTCGCTTATCACTTCAGCGCTTATCGGACCATCTACAAGACCGCATATCTCATTGATGACCTCGCGAAAGTCCCTGCCCTCAGATGCAATTAGAGAGGGGTTTGTGGTCACTCCGGAGAGTACACCCCACGAGGCAATTTCCCGGATCTCATCAACATTCGCAGTATCAAGGAAGAGCTGCATTGCCATCACCTTTCGTTCATTGTGCCTGCTCGCGGCTCGGGAATTACCAGTTCTCTTCATATTCGGGCAGCATAGACATCTACCGTCCGGATCAGGCTAGAGGTTGAGATCGGAACGATTTCCCTTTCTCTTGATGATCGGTATCGGTACATAGCCTGTGACTAGTGTCTTCGGTTCGTCCATGCCGAAATCT
>JAOZQW010000286.1 GCA_029932015.1 Candidatus Fermentibacteraceae bacterium | reverse complement strand
GCCAGATGTATCCTCTGGCCCGGCTGAAGCCAGGACCATGCTTCCCTAATCCGAGTCGGATTGCTATCTTTCACTAACATCTCCTCTGCCAGTTACCACACCGTTATGAAGAATATCTAACGCAGTGCTCCCCGTTGCGACAACTCCGAATTCTATCCTCTCTTCTATCAAGAGAATCCGGGACATTTGCATGCGTACGGACGACAGAGGTTATCCGCGTGGAGTCAGAGTCCTGGAGCGCCCTGGAGATGTTGATTGAACTGGAGTCCGGGGGAGAGTAGGACTACCAGATATCCCCTACCGGCATGTCCTGTTTCCGGGAGTAGTCCACCAGGTCCTGTAGTATTTCCTCTGAGTCGGGGGGGAGAGAACTCCTGGACTGCAGCAGGAAATCCGTTTTCAGGAAGACATTCTCCTGGCTGTAGACCGTCATTCCAATTCTGGTGTCTCCCGAGAGCAGACGCAGGGCCTCGAGCTCCTTCAGGGCGTTCGTGATCTTCCTCTTACCGGATGTGCGAATGAACAGCACCTCGGTGTCTAGGTTCTTTGCCGCTGACCAGAGATCCTTCAGCATGGGCCTGTTCCAGCTCTCCCACTCCAGAATCGAGACGGGAGGAAATCCGTTGCCACAGCAGGACCGGTCCTCAAGCTGCCATATCTTCAGAACCTCGGAGGCGTAGATCGAGTGCAGCTCACAGCAAAGGCCAAACCATGGGTAGAGGTTTCTGCCGATGGCTCCAAGGGCCTTCAGAACAGCTTTGTTATCACCACCGACCTCCCGGATCGTCTCCTCAAGCACACCGAGGGCTTCCTTGGTGGTCTCCGCCGATTTCGATCTCTTTCTGCCGAATAGCCCCATGTTTCTCTTCCTCTCCACTGTTTCATTCTTCAATATGACAATAACGCAGGCAAACCCGTGCCGCAAAGCTAGGGGCTGCGTGTAAGTTGTTACCGGTCTGTCGTGTTCGGGTAGAGAACGATGTTTGACAGACATCCGATCTAGTCCTAATTGTCTGCACAGAATAATATCACGGGCGTATCTCGGGAAGGGATCCATAAAGTGCCTTAGAGAGACTGGTTGTTATTGATTCGGTGAACTGGGGGAGTTAGCTGCAGAGATGCCCCGGCTGCAGAAGCAGCCGGGGCTTCGGACTGTAATTATTCCCAGTCTAGAAGGCGGCCTTTATGGCTCCCCAGGTCTCCCTTTCCAGTGCTACAGGATCGTTGGGGAAGAGAATTGTGGCACCATCCGGAGCTGTGATGGTAAGGTCATCTATCCAGATAGTATCAAATTCTGCGGAGGAATAGATCCTGCCTTGAATCATGAGACCGGTGTGCCCATCAGCGACAGTCCACTCCCATTCCAGGAAGCTCCAGCCCGATCCATCGCTGTAAGTAGAGTTGCCTCCCGCGCTTGAGGTGTAAACACTTGGATCCAGGGGATCATCATTCCAGTGAGCCCAGATGCGACCTGAAGGGCTGGCGCTTGGTGTGTCGTCGTATACCCAGAATGAAGCTATAACAGTGTCACCATCAGAGAGGTCTTTTATCCAGCCAATATATGCCTGAGGTGTTCCACCTAAAGGAGTTTCCTCGAACTCGAGAGACTGATAGCCGCCATGCACAGGACTGACGGCTTCGATGCTTGCTACACCGTTGCCATAGATATGAAAAACTGTATAGGTATCCTCCCAGCCGTATGTTTCTGTCTGGAAGGCCAGCGCAGTTAAGGGAAGGACAAGAAGCAGCGCACACAGAGAAAGTAAGGACTTCATAATTATCTCCCACCAATGAAGAAAACATTCAGTAAGACGTAGACTTCAGAAACCACTCTTAAATATCATAATGGAACAATGAAGAATGGCAAGAAAATTACGAAAATATCCGAGCGTCCAGATTCATTTCCAATAGCGGAAATGGCTGGAGCCCCTCAAGCCCGTTCTTCTCTATTCGCCGCTGGCAGACTTGTTCTACCGGAGCCCGAAGGGCAGCCGACAGCCCCCTAGTGCTGTGAACCGGCGATCGAGATTGAGCTGACGCCTGTAAGACCGCTCGAATACTGAAGTCCCCAAACGCCCCCACCGTTGGTGGTTCCAATGATACAGCCCCCGGAGGCGTTCATTGCCTCTGCGGCTGCCCAGGTTCGCTGTTCATCAAGAGCGCAGCAGCCAAGCAAGAGTTCTGCCGTAGGGACATCCTGCTTGGTCCAGGTCTCACCGGAGTTCTCGGAGATGTACACCTTGCCATAATCCATGGTCACCAGGACCCATCCTGAAGGCAATGCGACGACCCCGTTGGCATCGTCCGACATAGAGGTCCGGGGAAGGGAATCAGGGACACAAAGCTCCCAGGTATCACCACCATCGATAGTTCTGGCTACGGTGTGCCCATGTCCTACGATCCATGCTGTCGTATCATCGACTACGCTCACATTGATAAGCGGGAAAGAGTCCAGGAGAAACTCACTACCCTGAAGCTCCCAGGTTGAACCACCGTTTGCAGAATGAAGGATCACTCCGGAATTGCCATCCCCTCCAACTATCCAGATCAGGTTCGCACTGTACGCATAGATGTCATCATAACCGAAATCGGCATATGCAGGGTCGGACATGGATATCCAGTTCTCACCGGCATCTGTGGTGTGAAGGATGGTGTTCTCATCACCGATCACCCACGCAGTATTGCGGTCAAAAGCGTGCACTGCATTTATTCCGGTGAAGGGGATGACTCCCTGCTCGCCAAGCCTCTGCCAGGAACTCCCACCATCGACTGTCCTGGCGATCATTCCATACCCGTCAGAAGGGAATCCGACCGTCCACGCACACATGGAGTCCACTGTGTGGACATCCTCCAAATGGACAGATCCTATGGCCGGAGAGATCTGTCTATCCCAGCTGACTCCCCCATTTGATGTGCGGAGGACCAATCCACCGCTCGCATCAGCTTCTCCAACTGCCCAGCCATACCAGCTCCCGGGAGCTGTCGGGCCGGAAATACCGTCCCCGCATGAAATGAACAGCATGGCAGTCATCATTGAGAGACCAGCAAGCAACATATTATGGTTATTGGACATAGGAGCACCTCCCTTTGCTACACTCAAGAACTTGTCATAATCCATTCCGTCAACCTTGCACCGGTGTCATTATTGAGAGGTATTGTCTCGGATCATCAATTCATAACAGGTGTGGTTGCTGTCTATTAAGTCTTTCATGGAACTCATGGACTTCCGAGCGGTAGGATGTAATGGTATCTTGTGTCAGAATTTCAATAGACTGGCTCTAACCAGGATCATCCATCAGGGAGGTTACCCGATGCGCTGGAGACTGCTTTACATCTTTATAGTGCTCTTTGCGCTTCTTCTGACCGCCTGTCCCGAGATTTCAACTGGCAGTTGAGGCTGACCCAGGCCGTCCGGTCCGGACGGCACAGCTTATCTCTCGATAATTATCAGAGCGATGGTTATCTACCTTCGTCCCAAGG
>JAOZQW010000285.1 GCA_029932015.1 Candidatus Fermentibacteraceae bacterium | reverse complement strand
ACGGCTCTGCGCCGATTCCGATCCAAGGATCAGGAAGGAGGGCGTTCTTGCGCTCTCCAGAGTTTCGAAGCAGGCCGCAAGGAACCAGGCCAAGGCTATGCTGAACGACAATTCCGAAGAAGTAGCTGTTATTGCTCTGCGAATTCTCGGCAAGGACGCCGCAAAGAGCCCCGCCCTGACAACATGGATCTCGAACGCTTATGACAGGAATCCTCGCCTTGCGGCGGATATTATCGTGATCCTGACTTCCGTTGCTGATCAAAAAGGCGTTTCTCTCCTGCTCGCAAAGAATCTTGTCAAAGTTACTGAAGGCATCCCCTTCGAGAACAGAAACATCGCCATTCCCGCTATTGAGGCGATAGGGCGTTTTGGCGGGGATACAGAGTACAAGCTTCTCTCCGATTGGCTGAAGAATGTCGGCAGTGCTCCATTCAGAAAGCCGAAGATAGACAGGAAAGTGTTCGTCACTGCCAGGAAGGCTGTCGGATCGATATCCTCACGACTTACAAAGCAAACTACTCCAACAGCCTCCGTCTGAACTCCACTTCTTCGCATGTCTATACTCGTTTCCTCCATGAGACAGATTCACGCCTGCCTTAGTACTTTACCGCTGTTTATACACGTCATATCATGGTCAATGACTGGTTCATTCCCTGCTCGCTCATCCTTCCGGGTTAGATCTGCTCCGATTCACACTGAATCCACTGGTCGAATACCCATCTCTCAGAATGGCTATTCGCGGATTTCAGTTGGAGGGTTGCACGCACCTCTTATAATCAGCAATATGCGATTGTCACTGTACTACAGGTACTGGTCCAGCAGATCTTGGAGGAGCCGGATTTGAAACACCTGATAAACATCATTATCCTATTTATCGTCTGCAGTACGTCCGCTCTCGCTCAGACCGTAACAGCAACTCGCACAGATAATCCACCAGTTATAGACGGCCTTCCTGATGATCCTGAATGGGCTAATTCAGCGGCAGTTATCGCACACTTCATCCAGCAACGCCCTGACTGCGGTGAGCTTATGACAGAGCCTACCGAGATCAACCTTCTTTATGATGACAGATGCCTCTATATCGCCTTCACGATGCATGATGAGCATCCTGAGGAGTTCACGAGGATGATAGCTCCCAGAGACGAGGATTTCTCAAGCGAGTGGATTGGTATCTGGCTCGACACCTACAACGATGACAACAACGCTTATTACTTCTTCGTCTGCGTTGACAATGTCCAGCAGGATGGACGGCTCTGCGAGGTCAGTGGCTGGGACGGCAACTGGGATGCTGTCTGGGAGAGCGCTACATCCATCTCCGATTCCGGATGGACAGCTGAGTTTGCAATCCCCCTCACTGCGCTACGCTACTCAGGCGAAGAGGAGCAGGTGTGGGGAATCAACTTCAAACGCAACATCTCAAGGACAAATGAAAGCGCATTTCTCTTCAGGATGGCGGACAACGGCAGTGTCAGGATTGAGGATTTCGGAGACCTCACCGGCCTGAGCGGTCTTCCTAGTCTCAGACAGATCGAACTCCGCCCCTATGGCGCAGCAAAGCTGGATTACAGTCCCGACTCTGATCCGGAACTGGATCCATGGGGGAGCGTTGGTCTTGACTGCAGACTGGGCATTTCCTCCAGTTCAACGCTCGATCTGACCATCAACCCCGATTTCGGGCAGATAGAGGCGGATCCGGAGCAGGTAAATCTATCCCACTGGGAATCCTTCCTCCGCGAGAAGAGACCCTTCTTCCTCGAGGGCTCCGATCTCTTCGACCTCCCCTTCTCTCTCTTCTACTCCAGAAGAATTGGCTCGGTAGCTCCGAACGGTGACATTATTCCCATCCTCGGAGGAGCCAAACTGACAGGCGCATCTGGCGGATTCCGCTACGGCGTGCTTGAAGCGGTTACAGGCAGGATATCGGAAGACGGAGAGATGCTAGAGCCTGCGACCAGCTATGCTGTGGCAAGGTTCCTGAGAGAGTTCGGAGAGGGAACCTTCATCGGGGGAAGCATGACCAGTACCGACATGCCGGGGCAGATGGATGAGGAGTACAGCTACGGCCGCTCAGCCGCTATCGATGGAAAGCTCTCAATTGACGGCAGACATTCCCTGAGCGGAGCCATTGCCGGGACATGGAACTCCTGGATGACGGATGATGCGGACAACTTTGCGTACAGAGGGCGCTACTCATACAGAGATGACAGGCTGAACGGCTCTGCCGGGGTCTCACTCAAGGAGGATGATTTCAACGCAAATCTCATAGGGTATACATCCTCGACCGGCGATGTGAATACATGGGCCAATGCCGGTCTCTATTATCCATTCTCAGGTTCAGAGGTGTTCCAGAACAGCTGGATAAGTCTTTATGGGCACTATACCTATGTTCCTGGCGGCGATATCACCTCGCGCGGGATCAATATCAATACAGGCCTGAACTTCCGTAACCGTTACCATATCAGTGGGAGCCTCAACCTCTCCGGCTCATGGACGGACAGGTATGAGGGGCCTTCGGGCTCTACATATGATGGTGGTGCTAATCTGAATTTCAGCTGCTCTTCGGATTCAAGAAAGATGATCTACGCATATCTCTGGGGAGGATTCGGTGACTATCGCGAGGGGAAGAGTCATGATATCGGAACATGGCTCTCCTTCAAGCCGGTACCCCATGTTTCCATCGGCGCAGATCTTGACTGGAGTACAACATCAGATGCCAGGAGATATAACTGGAGTGCTGATTCATGGGACCAGAGGAGCACCGACTGGAAGTCTCTCCAACTGAGCGGCAGCTATATGGTGGGTACAGATCTGAGCTTCACCCTGACCTCCCAGATCTCAAGATTCGAATCGGAATATGCGCTTACCGGAAGTTCCCTCTCAACTCAGCAATGGATGAACCTCCTTCTGAGCTGGAGCTTCAGCCCCGGAAGCATGTTCTATTTCATGGCTGGAGAGCATGCTGATCCGGATGAGACCGGAGAGCTGGGAGAGCCGGATTTCAATCTATTCACGAAGATAACCTGGCTGCTGACGATCTAGATTCACTCCCTGCGCCAGGGCACTATCACGGCAGGTTCATCCTCCGGTGAAGCATTCCCTTCCAGACCAGTCTCCAACAGTTCCAGGGGAACGTTCGCCAGGAAGTAGTCACTGGTACCGTAGGCCTGGGGACCATCATGCAATCCCCATGACCATCTTGAACGGACCCTCCGAAGCGACCGCGTGAGGATGAGCTCGTCCATCGACCTTGTCATAGCAACATAGAGTACCCTTCTCTCCTCCTCCTCGCTGTCCTCATCGCCAAGTGAGCGCTGGTGAGGATACTGCCCCGGCTCAGCCTTCAGGAGATAGCAGACCCTTGCCTCAGTGCCCTTGGCGCTGTGAGCTGTGATGAGCGTTACACAGTCATCTTCTTCGAGACGGGCAATCATCGATGCTGTCATGGGGTCGAGGGCATATGTTTCCAGGAAGGCTTCGACTGTGCAATGCCTGGCCGA
>JAOZQW010000031.1:11501-13118 GCA_029932015.1 Candidatus Fermentibacteraceae bacterium | reverse complement strand
CTTTTCATGGGACAACGTCATTCAAATGGTTCTGGCCGGCCGCCAGGTTCGGGTGGTATGGAGACCTGAGGGGCAGAGACGTGTGGTTAGCACCTTTTCCCCAGGAGGTCCCGGTGTGGTCGGCACCTGTTTCGATACTACCGAGAGCTACCAGGCTGAGCGCCGGCTCAGAACGAGCAGAAGGATGAATCAGGCATATTTCCATGCGGTGAGCACTGGTCTGGTGCTCTTCGACAGGGATTACCGGATACTCGTCGCCAACAGAGCATTCGGAAGAATATTCGGCCTGGTCGAGAACCTGCTCGGTATCCATCTCCACGAGATACTCCCAAGAGAGAGTTTTGCTGTATTCGAGGATCAGACGCTTCCGGCATTCGATGGCTCCGAAGTGAAAGAGAGTGGCCCAAGAGTGGTTCGCTTCTCCCTTCCTGATGGAGCGACCAAGGTTATCTCGCAGTCGGTAAGTTCCATTATCGAGGATTCCGGTGAGGTCCATTATGCAGTCGGGATATTCGAGGACAGCACACGTGCAGTGATGACCGAGGAGGAACTGCAGATATGCAGAGAGCGTATAAGCCTTCTGGATACGCTTTCCGGAGTACTCCTTGACGGTCAGCATTCTGATCTGAATCAGGCCGCGGAAGTGCTCAGAGAGACCTTCTCAGCCAGGGCTGTTGCTGTCTATTTGTTCGATCCACTCATAGAGAGAGAGCTTGCAGGCTTCTCAGGTGACTGGCCTGAATCGGCACCAGAAGCTTTCAGTGATCTCAGGATCGCTTCATTCCCTCTTGATTCAAATCAGGGTTGTCAGCTGTCCGGTGAGGAAATGGGTCTGCTGGGGAGCTGGTTCGAATCCTGTCTGGTTTACCCGCTCGAGATCGACAGGAAAGTGCACGGGTATCTGATTGCCGCAGATGCTGAAGATGCGAGCAGGAATGAGATATATAGCCTGGCGGGTCTGGCATCCCTGATGCTGGCTCTTGCCATCAGTGTTGACACCAGTGAATCCGAGAAGGAGCAGATGAGTCTTCTCCTCGATAGACAGAGTCGGATGGCTGATGCCATAATAGCCACTCTCGATGTGCCGGCTGCCCTCTTCAGATCTGACTGGTCCGTGATATTCTGGAATAGAGCTATGCAGCAGCTGACAGGTATTCCACGAGATGTGGCCGTGAACAGGGGAGAGCTGACCGCAAACCTGCTATTCGATGCTATCGGAGGTATCAGCACCGCTCAACGACTTGCCAGAAAGGGGCTCACTGAATTCCCTGAGACCTGGGAGGTTACAAGTCTCGATGGTCATGTTACCAGGTGTGCCTGGAGACTGTCCGGGGCTGAATCCGCAGAGCGGGGCAGCGTAGAGCCTGTGATGATTCTGGTTGGGATTGAGGTCGGTGATGTTTACAGTCTGCAGGCGGCCAAAGAAGCTGCTGAGATGTACAAGGCCCTCAGCCACGGAACAGCCGGCATACTCTCTTCATCAACCAGGACAAGTGTAGCCGAAACTGCAGCCTCGACCTTCCTCGCCACATCGGGAGCCTCCAGAGTTGATCTGCAGATGCGGGGCACTGATACCATATCGAGAGCTGCACATGAACAGAATGAAGAGTTGGTGCT
>JAOZQW010000031.1:0-11491 GCA_029932015.1 Candidatus Fermentibacteraceae bacterium | reverse complement strand
TGTGCAGCTCACGAAGTGGAAAATGCCACTGGAGACAGACACCACTGTGATAGGAGAATGCATGTTCCAGGGGGGGACTCCAAGTCATGCTATGAAGGAGTTCGCTTCCAATGTCGCAAAGACTTACGCGACAATGGAACGCAACGCTATTGGTCAGCGATTCGCCAATCTAGCTGACAGGACCGCTGGCAGATTCCTCATCACAGACAGTGGCGGCAGAATACTTCTTTCGACCTGGATGGATGCTACCGAGGGAGTTATTTCCGGAATGAATCTCTTCGATATTTTCAGTCCTCCGAATGACAGCTCCATTGAGAATCTCATTCGTGCTGTTCTCAAGGCAGGACGTCTTGATACTATGCTGACCATGAGAAGTGGGGAAGAACTGCGCATCGCTTCGGTGGCCGTGAACGGTCATCAGGGAGTTCCGATGATATTCTGGTGGCCCATAACTTCCGAGAGCTATGTTGCCAGGATTCTATGCGGTGAGACTGCAAGGCAGGCGGGTATCGGTCTCAGTGATCTTCTCGACCAGCTATCGGCCTCGATAGCAAGGGGTTTTACCAGGATACGGGATACGCTCAATCCAGACCATCCAGTGTCCGCAACACTGGTCACAGCCGGTTACGCATTTGAGACTATCGGCAGTGCATCCTTCTACCAGGGACTCCTTCGACGTGCATGGAGTCATACGCCGGAGAGGATAGCTTCGGACATTCTGCTTGATGCCGTATCATCGAGGTTCCTCGAAGACGGCATGCAGCCTCCGGATGTTGTTGTATCCGGATCACTTCCCGAGATATCAGGTGATTTTGATCTGCTGACCGATCTTCTTCTCAGTATCTGCAGGACATTCAGTCCCACCCATTCCCCCACGATAATTGTATCAGGGGTTCGTGTAGCCGGCATCCGAGGAGCCGCAGGCAGTGATCAGGAGACTGACAGCTTCCTGCAGCTCGAACTCCGCGGTGTGGCGGGAACCACACTGTCGGATATTGAAGTCATCCTCTCAAAAAGCTCGATAGATCTTCTAACAGGGCTTAACCCGGAGATTGAGCTTTCTCTTCTCACGCTTGCCGTCAGGCTGGCAGGCGGTGCTGTCAGAGTGGGAGAGACACCAAGCGTACTCTCCATCCTGCTTCCCTGTCCGAACTGACCTGTCAGTATCTGCCCAGCTGCGTGAAACCTTTACCCGGCCCCAGCACTTGTTCATGTTACATTACCTATAAGAACACACACTCCCGGAACCGGAGGGAAACCGTGGAACTCTACGATTTCAGTATCCTCGAGAAGAAGTGGAAGCCGGTATGGGAGCGTATGAAGCTCTATTCCACCGGAAGTGACCCGTGCAGGGAGCCCTTCTACTGCCTTGATTACTTTCCTTACCCATCCGGAGCAGGCCTATCCGTAGGGCACTGTAAGAATTACATACCTACTGACGTTATCTGCAGGAAGAAGAGGATGGATGGCTTCAATGTCCTCCATCCCATGGGCTGGGATGCATTCGGGCAGCCTGCTGAGGAGTACGCTATCCGGACGGGCGTTCATCCCGCCGAAGTGACCAGGATCAACTCAGATACTTACAGAAGGCAGATGAAACTCATTGAGGCCAGCTATGACTGGGACAGGGAGATCAACTCAAGTGATCCCGATTACTACAGGTGGACTCAGCACTTCTTCAATCTGCTCTTTGACAGGGGACTCGCATATGAAGCCGAGAGCGATCAGATGTGGTGCCCCGCTTGCAAGATAGTCCTCTCGAATGAAGAGGCCGCAGGAGGTCTCTGCTGGCGCTGTGACGGAGAGGTTACGCGGAAGAAACTGAAGCAGTGGTTCTTCAGAATAACCAAATACGCCGACAGACTGCTTGAAGATCTTGATGATCTGAACTGGCCTGAAGGCATCAAGGCGATGCAGAGGAACTGGATAGGCCGCTCAGAGGGTGCAGAGGTCAATTTCATTGTCGAGAATCCGGTGACAGGCGTTAAGACGGATCTTCCGGTATACACGACCCGGCTGGATACGATCTTCGGGGCCACTTTTTGCGTTCTGGCACCTGAGCATCCTGATATCGAGAAGATGATCCGTCCCGATATGCTGGAGAAGGTCAGAGCTTACACCGAAAAGGCACTGAGCAGGAGCGCTGTCGAAAGGACCGCTGCCGCAGATCGCGAGAAGACAGGTGTATTCACCGGCTGCTATGCTGTTAATCCCTTCAACAGGGAGCGAACACCTCTCTGGGTGGCTGATTACGTGCTGGCCGGATACGGTACCGCTGCTATCATGGCCGTACCTGCCCATGATGAGAGGGACCATGCTTTCGCTAAGAAATTCGGTCTTCCCATAATCGAGGTCATTGCTCCCGGCGGGAAACCACAGGGTGTTCAGGACGCCGCTACTGTGGCTGATGGCAACCTGCTCAACAGCGGATTGTTCTCCGGTCTTGACTCCGAGACCGCTCGTAGGGAGATGGGCGTATATGCAGTTGAGAAGGGCATAGGCAAGCCGGATGTCCGATACAGGATACGGGACTGGCTTGTTTCCAGGCAGAGGTACTGGGGAGCACCAGTTCCGATAATACACTGCCCCCAATGCGGTCCTGTGCCTGACAGGGATCTTCCGGTCGTGCTTCCTGATATGGAAAACTTCGAGCCGGACGACTCGGGACGATCTCCCCTGGCGAAAGCGGAGGACTGGGTCAAGACCGAATGCCCGCTGTGCGGCTGTCCTTCGAAGAGGGATGTGAACACTATGGCTGGCTTCGCATGCTCCTCATGGTATTTCCTGAGATTTGCCTCCCCGCACGAGCGGAACAGACCTTTCGACCCCGAGGCGGTGAAGTACTGGCTTCCTGTAGACCTCTATGTTGGCGGTGCCGAGCATGCGGTCATGCATCTCATCTATGCAAGGTTCTGGACCAAGGTCATGTTCGATGAGGGTCTGGTGGATTTCAATGAGCCATTCCCTGTGCTGAAGAACCAGGGCATGATCCTCGGAGCTGACGGGCAGAAGATGTCCAAGTCCAAGGGCAATGTGATCACACCCGATGAGATGGTCGCCAAGTATGGAGCCGATGCGCTCAGACTGTATATCCTTTTCATGGGGCCCTTCGAGGCTGAACTCGGCTGGAGCGAGGATGGCATAGCTGGAACCTACCGGTTCCTCAAGCGTGTCTGGTCTGTTGTCTACGATACTGCCTCCATCGCGAGGCAGCCGGTTGACAGCACATTTGTCCGCGAACTTCGCTACGAACTTTCCAGGATGCTGAAGAAGGTATCCGAGGACATTGACGAGTTTGCCTTCAACACCGCAGTTGCCGCGCTTATGGAGTTCGTCAACTTCCTCTCCGCGAACCGGGGCAAGGCGGGAACCGCAGGTGAGTTCTGGAGGGGCGCAATAAGACAGCTGGTGACAGTAATGGCTCCAATGACACCCTTCATCTCAGAAGAGATATGGCACAGGATGGGTTTCCCCGGGGAGAGCGTATTCTTCGAGGAATGGCCATGCTGGGTCGAGAGCGATCTCGAACTGGATACAGTTGAGATGGTTGTTCAGGTAAAGGGGAAGATCCGTGCAAGGATCACAGTCACCTCCGATGCGACAGAGGATAGTATCAGGCAGCACGCTCTGGCGGAGGAGAAGATAGCTGAGATCCTTGCAGGGAAAGAGCCGCGAAGAGTGATCATCGTCCCCGGTAAACTCGTCAACATCATTCCATGAGCATCCTCTCGGCGCCCTTCTCGGCACTATGGAAACTGGTTACTACACTTCTCGGTCTGACCGGCAGACTGCTGGCCGGTGTGATAGGCCTGGTCCTTTTGCTCCTGGGCGTTCTACTCACGCTTACCGTTATCGGTGCTATCATCGGCATACCGATGATTGTCGTTGGACTTCTTCTGCTTGTCAGATCATTGTTTTAAATCTGAGGCCGTAAATCTGAGGCCGGGCCTCAGAACTTCAATAATCGAAGAAATGAGGCCCGGCCTCATTTCTTCACTTTGCTTTCCTCTCTCTTCTTATGCCAGTGATCCAGTTTTACATAGAGGCATGGCAGTACAATGAGCGTAAGGAATGTAGCTGAAGCCAGTCCTCCCGCAACGACCCGTGCCATCGGGGTCCACATTACAGAACTGTCGGTTCCGCCGATCGCCAGCGGCATCAGAGCAAGGATGGTGGTTATCGCCGTCATCAGTATTGGTTTGAGTCTCTTCCGTCCCGCGAGCACGATGGCCTCTGCAGCGGATATCCCGGACTCACGACGGAGGTGGTTGGCGAAATCGACGAATACTATGCCGTTGTTCACCACGATCCCCGCCAGCGCAAGAAGACCAACGAGCGCCGTCAGTCCCATGGTCGTCCCAGTGAGGAAGAGTGTCCAGATGACTCCTATCATTGCCAGGGGAACCTCGATTATGATGATGAATGGCTCCAGCAGTGATTCGAACTGGGAGGCCATGACCATATAGACCAGGATCACGGCAACAGCTATGGCCAGGGCCATGCTGCCGAACGCCTCTGCCTGGTCCTTGATATCACCTAGAATCTCATACCTGTGGCCTCCGATATCCAGCGTATCCATCAGGGTCTCGACATCGGCTGCCACATCACCCAGAGATCTTCCTGAGATACCGCAGGTGATGGAGACATTCCGGATCCTGTCCCTTCTTTCGATTGCCTGGGGCACAAGTGTGCTGCGGAAGGTGCCCCATGCATCCAGCGGCATGCCGAAAGCTACCAGGCCCGAGACGGCTTCTGTTGAGGATCTGTATTCATCCGCATACCGCAGATTGACATCGTACTGCTTTGCGTTCTCGGTGAATACGGAGGCATTGCGTCCGAGTATCCCGAGTGTCATCTCCGTCCCCAGCCTATCCGGGGACATTCCCCGCAGGAAGAGCTCCTCACCTGCAGGTATGAAGTCTATCTGCATCATCCGATTCTCGAGTGATGAGGAGATATCCACCGTCCCCGGGATACTGGATATCTTGCTGCTGATGATGGCGCCGATCTCCCTGAGTTCGGCCAGATCACTGCCGAAAATGACGACATTCACAGGGAACTCGTTACCCAGCGGCATTCCACTCGAGAGGTCGTACTCGATACCCGGTATCCCGCTCAGAATACTGCGGATCAGGAGGTCATATTCATCGATGCTCCTCGATCTGTCCGCTTCACCGACGAAGTACAGGCTGAGTTCCCCACCGTTGGAGGAGGAAGTGCCGAAGATTGAACCGAGACCCTCCCGTCTGCCCACACTGAGGAAGGAATCCTTGAGGTCGTCAGGCTCGATAGCTGCGAGCACCTGACGTTCAATGTTCACAAGAATGCTGTCCGTGAACTCGAGTCCCGTACCCGCCGCAAGACCGATCTCGATCTCGATAACGCCTTCCTGCGGTTCAGGGAGGAAGGTCTTTGGAATGAACTTCATCATGAAGAGGGAAAAGAAGAGCAGAAGTACAACCGGGATGAGGACGAAACGGACATGACCGATGAGCCATGCAACGGTTCTGGCGTACTTCTCCTCGATCCGCACCAGCCATGCCTGTATCCGTCCGGAGATCGACCTGGTCGAGTGCTCCCTGATGAGTCTTTTCGACCTGGACCCAAGCAGAGGGATAAGGGATTGTGAGACAAACAGGGATATCACAAGTGCTGAAGAGATTGTGATGCTCAGGTCCCTGAATATCTGGCCCGTCATGCCCGGTACAAAGAGCATTGGAATGAATACAGCGACAGTCGTCAGTGTCGATGCCGTTACCGCCATCCCGACCTGTGCGGCGCCCTTCTCTGAAGCCTCACTGCTGCCTTCGCCATCTCTCCTCCGTCTGTGGATGTTTTCAAGGACCACGACGGAGTTATCGACTATCATCCCGATAGAGATGCTCAGGCCGGCCAGAGACATGATGTTCAGGCTCACTCCCAGCAGATACATGGCTGCGAATGAGGTGATGAAGGAGAGGGGCATCGAGAGGCTTACTATTCCCGCGTTAGATACTGAGCCAAGGAAAAAGGTCAGGACTGCAGCTGCGAGGAAGACGGCCTGAACTCCCGTAATAAGGAGATCCTTCATTGAGCCTGTAATGAACTGCCTCTGATTGTAGATGATGGTCGTGTTCAGCATTTCCGAGTAATCAGATGCCACATCGCTGATGGCGGATTCGAGCCTGCTGCAGGTGTTCACGGTATTGGCATCGGAGCTTTTCCTGAACACCGCAAGTACTGCTTCCCCCTGATTCAGATGGATATAGTTAAGGGGTTCTCGGAATCCATCATCGACCTCCGCCACATCAGCTATGCGGACCTGCTGCCCCTGGTCCATCCCGATAACAAGATCACGTATGCTGTCCAGTTCCTCGAAGCCTGATTTGACGCTGATGGTGAACTCCAGATCACCATCCTCAATGTCTCCTCCCGGCTGATTGCCTCCCACTGCACTCAGCGCGCCATAGACCCGGGCTATCGGGATACCGCGCTCAGAGAGAAGAATCGGATCTACAATGACATTGATCTGTCTGACCTGTCCGCCTGAGACGTCGACAGAGGAGACCCCTTCCACCCGTCCCAACCTCGGTGTGATCTCATCCTCGACCAGATATCTCAGCTCGGCGCCGTTTATGGCGTCGCTCGTAAAGGTGAGAAGGATAAGCGGCTTCATACTGGATTCCATCGCAACTATGTACGGATCTGATGCGGCATCCGGCAGCTGTATCTTCACCCTGTCCACGGCATCTCTAATATCGGTTTCGGCCTGGTCGATATCGGCGCTGCTTTTGAGTTCCAGCGTTATTATGCTGAGTCCGCTTCTGGAGTCCGATGTGATGGTCTCGACACCCTCCACACCGGATGCAGCATCTTCCAGTATCTCTGTTACCAGTCCTTCGATCTCAGATGGGCCTGCTCCAGGCAGCATTGTCACGACAATGACCTGTCCCAGATCGACCTTCGGAAAGTAGTCGATGCCCAGCTGAGACAGGGCAAAAAGCCCTGCTCCAGCCATCAGAAGGAAGATCATAAGGAATGTTGTGTTCCTTCTTACTGCCAGTCCTGCGAGGCTCATTACTCAACCACCCTCACGATGTCGCCGCTTGAAACAAGGCTGGAACCCATGACGATGACAGTGTCACCGGGAGAGACTCCGGCAGTCACTTCGAGGTCCGTACCGCTGGCAATACCCGTTTCAATGGGAACGATCAGGGCATGACCTTCCCTCAGCAGTGCGACCGTCCGCGCATTGTCACCTGCGGGTCTCATTACGCTCTGCGGCAGTACTACAGCATCCGGTACAGTTTCAAGATTGACGAAGGCGGTACCGGTCATTCCAGAACGGAGAAGACCTGACCTGTCGTGTAGCTGTATCGTAAGGGATACCAGTCCGGAGACCGGGTCAACTGCAGGAGAAACGGATGTCACTGCTCCAGGGAATACAATTCCGGAGTGATGCGACGTAGTGAATGCGACACTCTGCCCCACTTCGAGATAAGAGAGATGCCTGGGGGCAGCAAGCAGTTCAGCCTTGAGGAGAGAGGAGTCAGCGATGGAGATCATCGGACCGCCAGTGGTCTCGCCCTCTCGTGCCCATACCCTCGTTACGGAGCCACTGAACGGAGCAGTTATCCTGCCACTCATATCCGTACTGCGAGCGGCTGAGTAGGCGGCGTACGCCCCCTGCAGGGCGGCCTCCGCGGTGAGTTCCCGGACTGCGCTCCGTTCATACTCACTCTCGCTTATGACCCCCGAGGACAGGAGTCTCGAACTTCTTTCGAGATCCGCCTCTGCATTTGAATAGACCGCAGATGCTGCTGCGATCCTCGCTGCTGCGGCATTAACGGCCCCGATGTTGCGCTGATCAGTAGAAAGTTCCACAAGGAGGTCACCCTCCTGAACAGAATCACCCACGGATGTATTCACTTCCAGTATCCTCCCCGGACTGAAAGCACTTATCATCGCCTCCTGCCCCGCTTCAAGGCGGCAGTAGACTACGATGCTCCGGTTGATGATGCCGGACTCGGCTATCATCACAGTGACCGGAGTTGCCAGCTGTGCGTTTTCTTCCATGCTCTGGCATGAGGAGAGCAGAGACAGTATTCCAGTCAGAAACAGGATGAAGGAATTCATGCTCCGTCGAGTATTCATCAGGACTCTCCCCGCATCCCGTCGAGAAGGAGTCTTCCGACTGAGCTGATGTACTTCTCCTCCAGTTCGGATGAATCCATCTCATCTCCGAACCAGGCGGCTATCCGTCCGCCAGAAACGAACCAGAACTCACTGGCGGCCATCAGCAGGATAATGAATATCCTGGGGTCGATATCACGACGGAATACCCCCTTGTCCTGAAGCAATTGTATGCTCCCCAATATCGATTTCTTCAGCGGTTCCGCCGGCTCCGGTCCGGAAGACCGATCGGAGTGCTCTGCATTCAGCCAGGCCATCATCCTGAGCAGATTCTGGTTCCGCTGCAGAAATCCGAAATAGTGCCTGTATCCTTGCGCTTCCCTGGCTCCATCGATTCCTTTACTCATCAGAACACCAATTGTATCCTGGATGCCTTCAAGGAATTTGTGGTCACGCATATGGCGCTCTACGACTTTCGTCCAAAGATCCTGCTTCGAACTGAAGTAGTGGTAAATAAGGCTCTTAACAACGCCGGCCCGCTCGGCAATGACCTTCATCGAGGAGCCGGCGAAGCCTGTTTCAGCGAATGTCACCTCAGCGGCATCCAGTATTCTGTCCTTTGCGGTCATGCTGCTCTCCTCCTGACTGACCGTTCGGTCAGGAACATAATAGTGATAGATCTTTAGTCAAGAGAGCAACTTTGAAGTCTGATTCAGCAATATGCCGTGATTACTCCTTGCGCCACCGGAAGCAATCATCAATACTTAGTTGGGTATTACTCAATATGAGCAGGGGTCATTGATGCGTGATAGTGAGAAGACCAGAAATCAGCTCGTTCAGGAACTGAAAGAGCTTCGGGAACGTCTGTCCATTTTCGAATCAGTCGATCCTGAGCGGTCTCCATCTGCTGAATCCTCAACCTCTGCGATCTCAATATCGGCTTCCGAATCTGATCCTGAGGAACAGTGCCGCAACCTCTTTGAGAGTGTTCCTGCAGGATTATGCATCACAAATCCAGCCGGTGATGTTTTAAAATTCAACAAGTCATTCTCACACATGACTGGATACACTATCGGAGAGCTCTCAGAGACAGGCATCTCAAGTGTTTATGAGAGCGAGGATGATCGTGAGAGGTTCCTCGGCACTCTTCATACTCAGGGATTCGTTGAGGACTTCGAGGTGAAGCTGCTGCGAAAGGACGGCTCATCTTTCTGGGCCAGGCTTTATTCCTGTGCGATCAGGTACTTCGGACAGGATGTCATTCTGACAACGGTTCTTGATATCACAGAGCACAGACTTGCTGATTACAGGCGTGAGATGTTGCTTCGCCTGCTCGATAATATAAAAACAGTTGATGCGGTGATACTGGAAGCAGGAGATCTTGACCAGATGATGTCTGATGTGCTGCAGACCACTCTCGAGATATTCCATACCGACCGCGCCTGGCTCCTTTATCCCTGTGACCCTGATGCTGAATGGTGGAGTGTTTCGATGGAGCGTACTCGACCGGAATACCCCGGTGCCATGGCTCTCGGAGAAGATATCCCGATGATGCCCGAAGCCAGTGAAATCATGCGCAAGGCGCTGGATAAGAACGATATCATCACAATCGACTCCCGGGATGATGGCGCTCCCAAGAAGTCTGATGAGCAATTCAGCACTCTCTCACAGATCCAGATCGCTCTCTATCCTCTGACCGGCAAACCGTGGATCTTCGGACTTCATCAGTGTTCACACCACCGCGTATGGACGGAGGAGGAGAAGGATCTCTTCCGCGAGGTGAGCCGCAGGCTTACTGATGCTCTGAACAGCATGCTGTTTCTGCGCGATCTGAAAGCAAGCGAGGAGAAGTGGCGAATACTTACCGTTCACTCACCGGACCACGTTATGCTCCTGGACTGCGATGGAACGATCCGCTTCATCAATCATCTACTCCCTGATCTTAGTAGAGAGGACGTCATTGGGAAGTCCATCTTCGATTTCACTCCACCGGCATTTCATCAGGAATCTCGCGAATGCCTGAAGAGTGTGATAGAATCCAGAGAATGCGGTTCCTATCAGACCGAGTACTTAAACACTGGAGGTGAGGAACTCCACTTTGAAGTGCGGGTCGCACCGGTACTCGAGGATGATGGAGTAATCTCTCTCATCTCCGTATCGCATGATATCACCAGTCGAGTACGGATGGAGAATACACTTATCGAGAGTGAGAAGCGCTTCCGTACTCTATTCAACGCGAACCGTGACGGATATGTCATCGTGCTGGGCGGCGGGGAGATCCTTGACGCGAATCCCCGAATGCTCGAGATGATGGGATATTCTCTGGATGAGTTCAGGGGTATGAGTTTCTGGAACATCACGCCTGAGAAGTGGATACAGACTGAGCGTGAGGTGCAGGGGACCCTGCTAACCGAGCGGGGTTACACGGATCTCTACGAGAAGGAGTACATCCGCAAGGATGGCTCGGTCTTCCCGGTCGAAGTCCAGGCCTACATTCTCGAGCAGGGCAGGGATTTAGATTCGACCAGGATAGGCGCATTCACACGTGACATATCGGAACTCAAGCATGCGGAAGTAGAGCGGGAACGGGCTTTCTCCTTTCTCCAGACCGTGATAGATGGATTTCCCGAAGACATGATGGTGATCAATCTGGATCACACTATTACTCTGGCCAATAAATCTGTCAGGACTCGAGCGGGGATTGATCCAGTCTCTGCAGGCCGGACATGCTATCAGGTATCCCACAATTCGACTACCCCTTGTACTGGTGACCACCACCCATGTCCTCTCCAGCAGGTTCTCCATACGCGCGGTCCCGTAACTGCTGAGCATACTCACTATTCTTCGGATGGAAGCGAGATCTTTGTCGATATTCATGCCGCTCCGATCTTTAATGACATGGGTGAGGTTATCCAGATCATCGAATCCAGCCGTAACATCACTGATCTGAAAATCGCTGAGGAAGAGAGAATGAAGCTTGAACGACAGATACTGCATACGCAGAAACTGGAGAGCCTTGGTGTACTTGCAGGTGGTATCGCGCATGATTTCAACAACATACTCATGGCAATCCTGGGCAATGCGGATCTTGCATTGATGGATCTTTCCGAGACGAACCCGGTGCGCAGCAATGTGAGAGAGATAGAGATAGCAGCGAAGCGTGCGGCTGATCTTTCGAGGCAGATGCTCGCTTATTCAGGCAAGGGTAAATTCGTCATCCAGAAGGTCGACCTCAATGAAGCGATCGATGAGATGACTCGAATTCTGGAGGTTTCGATATCCAAAAAGGCTGTCATTAAATATCATTACTCAGACAACCTTCCATATATCGAAGCGGATCCAACTCAGATCAGACAGATAATCATGAATCTTGTCACCT
>JAOZQW010000548.1 GCA_029932015.1 Candidatus Fermentibacteraceae bacterium | reverse complement strand
TACATCAGTCGGAACAACCGACCTCGTGATTGCCCTTGCTGCCGGAGCAGCAGGAGCGCTGGCTTTGAGTACCGGCGCTTCCACTACTCTCATCGGAGTAATGGTTGCAGCTGCACTGATGCCGCCTCTTGTCGTAGCCGGTCTCACAGCAGGGCATGGCGATCTCCATAGTGCTCTCGGTGCTCTTCACCTGCTCGCAGTCAACCTGATCTCAATCAACCTCGCCGGGGTGATCGTATTTCTGATAATGGGATTCAGACCAGGCAGGACCGACGGGAGTTCGCCAGGAAGGGCTTCTGCTTCAGTCGCTGCAGCATTCTGGGTAATACTGCTGGCTGCCCTTACAATCCTTGTCTTTACTGGTGGAGGTGTGGAACAGACCCTCCCCATATAGCCACAGGGAGAGCCGCACTATTCCGATATCCCTGCTCCCTGGCTGATGATGCATTGCTACAATCCCTTCCTCCCCGGAAGGTCCATCATCGCAAGATGGGATGTTCTGAACCATCTTGGTGTTCTCGAGAGGGCCTGACTCACAGCTGGGATGTCGGTGAGTTCCTTCCGGATGAAATCCCTTGCCTCGGATCTTGGATCTGATTCACCCGTCGTAAAAGGACTGTAAAGGCGTATCGTATGTCCAGGTGCCGGGAACTCCCCCACTTCCATCCCGAATTCGTCCGCTCTTTCAGCAAGCTCACAATTCCTGGGCAGGTTGAAGACCGACAGGTTCAGGTAGTCGATCGACTGGTCGGCAGATGACAGCATTTCTGAGGTCAGTCGCCTGTCTTCCGTGGTTTCACCCGGGAGGCCGAAAAGGAGATAGCAGTAAGTTCTGATACCGGCATCGGCGGCGGCCCGGACAACGGAGATGGCCTTTTGCGGGTCAATGTTCTTGCCGAAGAGGTCGAGCAGCCTCCGACTTCCGCTCTCCAAGCCCATCTGAAGCATCAGGCATCCCGAAGAGGCAAGTGATTCCATGATACTTTCCTCTGAAACAAGAA
>JAOZQW010000030.1 GCA_029932015.1 Candidatus Fermentibacteraceae bacterium | reverse complement strand
GCGCTGGTCTGTTCAGACCTGAGGTCTGCCTTCCTCTCGGCGTGAACGTTCCGGTGATAGCCTGGGGACTCGGATTGGATCGGATGGCCATGCTTGCCATGGGTCTGCACGACATACGGGACCTGGTGACGCCTGACATAGCCAGACTCAGGGAGATGCGGGTCAGGCCTGACCGGCTTCTCAGAGGAAGGGGGTTCCAGGATGCCTAAGATAGAGGTCTCCAGAAAAGAGCTCCTGACCCTGGCAGGAATCTCCGATCCCGGTGATGCCGGGCTGGAGGACCTCCTGATCTTCATGAAGGGGGAACTGGATACTGCCGATGAGAACACGCTGAAGATAGAGCTGAACGATACGAACAGGCCGGACCTCTGGAGCGTGGAAGGGGTGGCCAGAGCCATCCGCTGCAAGAAAAAAGAGGGAAGTGAGGATCATCTTGCTTCGATGTCACAGCCTGCACTGAAGTTAACAGTGGAACCCGCCATGGAATCCATCAGACCATACATCGCAGGATTCCGCGCAACCGGCTGGAAACTGGATGAGGAGGGTCTGGAATCCCTTCTTGCGGTCCAGGAGAAACTGACCGAATCATTCGGCAAGAAGCGCAGCCTTGCTGCAATAGGATTCCACAGGGCAGGGGAGATCACTTACCCTGTAAGGTATGCGCCATCAGCGCCGACGGAGATGATGCTGCCTCTCGGCTGTGAGGAGGAGATGACCCTCTCAGATGTACTCACCCTGACCGAGAAGGGCATGGAGTACGCTCATCTGCTTGAAGGATTCGATCGGTACCCGGTACTGACCGATTCCAACGGCAGGATATTCTCCTTTCCCCCTGTACTCAACAGCAACACGACCGGCAAGGTAC
This sequence comes from Candidatus Fermentibacteraceae bacterium, assembly GCA_029932015.1. GTDB lineage: Bacteria > Fermentibacterota > Fermentibacteria > Fermentibacterales > JCC-6 > JAOZQW01. Next base: position 12,302 of record JAOZQW010000030.1, on the reverse strand, counting down.
GTGCAGGGGACGATGACCTCTTCTGCGATGTTACCGGGACTGACTGGGAGACGGTCCAGCTGACTGCGACCATTCTTGCCTGCAATCTGGAGGATCGCGGTGCCGTGATCACTCCAGTTGAGGTCGAATACCCCTACGAGGTGCCAGGGGCATCAGGTAATGTTATCACACCTGTCATCTTCTCGGACACTCTTCAGGCAAGTCACGATGCTGTACAGAGGATTCTCGGTGCAGCTGTGGAACCCGCCGCTGCCAGGGAAGCTCTGCTCAGGATGGATTACGCCTCTGTCGATTATGATGATGAATCCATCACCGGTGTTCTACCTCCGTACAGGAGGGACGGTATCCATCCGGTGGACCTTATTGAGGATATCATTGTCTCTATCGGCCTGGATGTCTTCGAGCCTCTCCTTCTTTCCGATTTTACCATTGGCCGGTCATCGGAAGAGGCGGAGCTGGCCGTCTCCATAAGAATGCTGATGGTGTGCGCAGGCTGCGAAGAGATACTGCGCCCGGTCCTCTCAAGTTCTGAGCGGATCACCGGTCTCTCCAGAACGCCCGAACTTCCCGTAGTTATAAGGAATCCCATGACCGCTGAATATGGGGTTGTCAGAAACACTCTGCTTCCCGGACTTCTCGATGTAGAGAGCACCAGTGGACATGCTGCCTACCCTCACCGAACCTTTGAGACTGGAGAGGTGCTTCTCCGCGATGATTCAGGGCTCTGCCGGACAGGCATGATGCTGGCCTCGCTGGTCTGCGGGAATGAGGCGGATTTCGCTGACGCTCATTCGATACTGGGTACTCTCTGCGGAGAGCGGGGTCTGGAGCTTGTACTCGAGCCTTCCGATGATCCCAGATTCATTCCCGGAAGGTCCGCTGCTGTTCTCATTGGAGGAAAGAAAGCAGGAATGCTCGGCGAGATAAATCCGGCGGTTCTTATCGATTGGGGTATCACCAGACCGGCAGCCGGCTTCGAGATAGACCTGAGTTCACTGGGAGGTTAGTGTCTTGGGTATCTTCAGCCTGAAGAGCGGTTTCACCCCTTCCGGTGACCAGCCGCAGGCCATCGAACAGCTTATCAGCGGGCTCGATAAAGGGATGGAGTGGCAGACCCTGATGGGGGTCACCGGTTCGGGCAAGACATTCACGATGGCCTCGATCATCGCCAGAATGGACACTCCTACCCTGGTTGTAAGTCACAACAAGACTCTTGCTGCACAGCTCTACAGCGAACTCAGAAGCTTCTTTCCGGATAATGCTGTCGAGTACTTCGTCAGTTACTATGACTATTATCAGCCCGAGGCCTACATACCCTCCAGTGATACTTTCATAGAGAAGGACGCCGATCTCAATGAGGAGCTTGACAGGCTCCGGCTGAGGGCAGCCACTTCACTCCTCTCCAGACGGGATGTCATTGTCGTTGCCTCAGTCAGCTGCATCTATGGGCTTGGAGATCCGTCCAACTTCCGCTCAACCTGCATCAGGATCGCTCCAGAAGCTGGTCAGGGACTTGCATGGTTCCTGCAGGGGCTCGTTGAAATGCACTACTCCAGGAATGACGTTGTCCTTACGCGGGGCCGATTCCGGGTGAGAGGCGATGTCGTCGATGTTGTCCCCGCATATGGGCGGAAGGCGATCAGGGTGGAGTTCTTCGGAGACAGGATAGAAGGCATACACCAGGTCGACCACCTGACAGGGGCGGTCGAACGAAGCATGGATGAGGCTTTCATCTATCCTGCAAGGCATTTCGTCACTACCGAGAGAGAGCTGAATCTCGCAACTGGCAGGATAGAGAGGGAGCTTTCGGCACAGCTCGAGCACTTCCGACTGCATGGCAAGCTTCTCGAAGCTCAGAGACTCGAGTCCAGGACGAACTACGACCTCGAACTTCTCGGGGAGACCGGTTTCTGCTCCGGCATTGAAAACTACAGTAGACACATCTCCGGCAGGAAAGAAGGAGAGCGCCCCGCCTGCCTCATCGACTACTTCCCTGACGACGGTATGCTGGTGTTCATTGACGAATCGCACAGGACTATCTCCCAGGTCTCAGCTATGTACAAGGGGGACAGGTCCAGAAAGCAGACTCTTGTAGATCATGGGTTCAGGCTCCCGTCCGCGCTGGACAACCGTCCTCTCTTTCTTGATGAGTTCATCGAAGTGACCGGGCAGAAGATCTGCATGTCCGCTACTCCTACCCAGTTCGAACTCGACAGGTCAGGCCAGATTGTGGAACAGATAGTCAGACCGACAGGTCTGGTTGATCCGGAGCTGGAGGTCAGACCCGCCGTTACACAGGTTGATGACCTTCTCGAGGAAGCCCGGAAGGCGGTGACTGCCGGGGAGAGGGTTCTGGTGACCACTCTAACCAAGAAGATGGCCGAGGAGCTGACCGACTATTTCAGAGACCTGGGTATCAGTGCTCGCTACATCCACAGTGAGATAGATGCTCTGGAGAGGGTATCCATCCTGCGGGAACTCCGGCTGGCGGACTTCGATGTTCTCGTCGGTGTGAATCTCCTCAGAGAAGGCCTCGACCTGCCGGAGGTTGCCCTGGTCGCCATACTCGATGCTGACAAAGAAGGCTTTCTCCGCTCCCGGACGAGTCTCATCCAGACCGCTGGAAGAGCGGCGAGGAACATGGCTGGACGGGTGATACTCTACGCCGACAAGGTAACGATCTCAATGAGCTCTGCCATGGAGGAGACCTCCAGGAGAAGAGAGATACAGCTGGCCTTTAACAGAGAGCATGGGATCGAACCCCATGGTGTTGTAAAATCCAGGGAAGAGATAATCAGCGCAACCAGCGTAGCAGACATGTTCACTGGCACAAAGGATGACATCAGGGAACATGATGAAGGAATTCCGGGAACTCCAGAAGAGGCTGTGGTGTTCCTTGAGCGAAAAATGCTGGAGGCTGCAGACAGACTGGATTTTGAATCCGCCGCTTCCTATCGCGACAGGATGCGAATAGCGCTGAAAGCAGTCGGGAATGGGAGTTGGTGCGGGACTTGACAGTAATATCGGAAGTGCCCTATACTCGCCGTGCTAGCTATAGGAAGTGTAACCCAAACGTAGAAGAAAGGAGAACAAATGAGAAAGGTACTCATTGTTCTTGCGATCATCGCAGCTGTTGCTTTCGCAAACAGCTTCAGGCTCGAGAATCCCGTATTCATCGGCGGCGGTACCGATGACAAGCTTCAGTATGACGATGGATCCTCCCACTGGCTTACATGGGGCGGCCTCTACAGGGGTGTCTGGTTCGACACACAGGACTTCCTCCCCGGTAGCAATGGTCTTGAGTGCGACAATACAGAGTACTGGTTCTACCACCACGCCGAGCGTCCATGGGACACCAGTGACTTCTACGCCGAGCTCTGGAACGGCGGCGCTTCCGCGCCAATAGCCGAGCTTGACAAGGCTACGCTTACAGCCACTCATAACAGTGCTGTTTACTCGAACTACGCAACTGCTATCGATACAGAGCAGAACTTCTGGGCTTTCGTCAACACCGAGATGTCCGCCGGTGGATGGCCTTCCCTCCTCGGCGACAACACGCCCAACACCACCGACCACAGCTTCTTCAGCGATGACTTCATCGTCTGGGAGCCCTGGATCATCACGGGTTCTGTTGCGAGTGATTACTTCGTAATGGCTTCCGGAACCATCATACCTGATACTACGGGTGCTCTCGATGCTGCCAGTTGGGGTACCATCAAGGGTCTCTACAGGTAGTAATACCTGACAGGTTCGTACAGAAGCGGCGGGTTTCGACCCGCCGCTTTCTTTTATACTCACTGCTTGACAGACTCACCTCCCCTTATGCATTCTAATCAGCAGGCTATATTCATTTATGAGGGAAGGGATCACTTATGAAAACGACATGTATCCTATTTGCAGTCATCGCGGCTGCTGCTCTCTCAAACAGCTTCAGGCTCGAGGATCCAGTCTTCATCGGTGGTGGTACTGATTACGGGCTTCGGTACGACGACGGCTCCTCCTACTGGCTCACCTGGGATGGTCTTTACAGGGGAGTATGGTTTGATACCCAGGACTTTCTGCCCGGAAGTCAAGGTATTGATTGCGGGAATACTGAGTACTGGTTCTACCACCATGCCGAGCGTCCATGGGACACCAGTGACTTCTATGCAGAACTATGGAACGGTGCTTCATCCGCACCCATAAGTCAGCTTAACCAGACAACTGTTACGGCCTATCACTACTCAGGTGTGTTTGCCGATTATTCACCCATCATACGCACCGAGCGGAACTTCTGGGTTATTGTCAATACCGAGATGTCTTCTGGCGGATGGCCTGCACTCCTCGGCGATAACACGCCCAACACCACCGACCACAGCTTCTTCAGCGATGACTTCATCGTATGGGAGCCCTGGATCATGACCGGTTCTGTAGCAGGTGACTACTTCATAATGGCCGGCTGGGGTCACGGTGCGCTTGAGAGCGGAAGCTGGGGCACCATCAAAGATCTCTATCGGGGACGTTCGTAAGTTCATCAAGCTAGTTGGAGTAATACTAGCATCAGAGATCAATATAGCTCCAACAGATAATAAATCGCTATTATTCGGTCAACGCGCTTGATGAACTTACGAACGTCCCCCCGAAACCTTATGTTACAACTTACCCGTGAATTTCGGAGGGAGAGCCCCTTTGAGCGTGATCACAGCCCGTACCGCCGGCTTCTGCTGGGGCGTGCGCAGGGCGGTAGACCTTGTTCTGGCGGAATTGAAGAAGGGGAACGGACCCTACGCCGTATTCGGCGAGCTTGTTCATAACCCCCAGGTTCTCAGGGCACTGGAAGAGCACGGTGTTACCGTCTGCAAGGATCCTGACAGTATGGGATCCGGTACTCTATTTCTAAGAACACACGGTGTTACGATAAGTGAGAGAGAGCAGCTATCCGCCCTTCCTCTTGAGCTGAAGGACCTGACCTGCCCGAAAGTGGGCAGAGCACTCTCTCTGGCAAGGAAGAAGTCCGGCGAGGGACATGATGTCCTTATACTCGGAGATCCAGGACATCAGGAGGTCAGGGCCATCCTCTCGTACGGCGGCTCCACTGCAAGGGTCCTCTCGGGACCCGATGAAGTAGCAGACCTTCCCGAACTCAACAGGCCATTCCTCCTCTCCCAGACGACACAGGACACCGAAACATGGAGGCTCACTGTAAATGCGCTGAGAGACAGGTTCCCGGATATCGAGGAGACCTGCACCATCTGTGATTCCACAGGAATGCGTCAGACTGAATTGAGGGAGCTCTGCCCGAAAGTGGACTGCGTGGTGGTTGTCGGAGGTCGCAACAGCGCCAATACCGCCCGACTGGCTGCCATTGCCGAAAGTGAAGGTTTGCCGACATTCCTGGTGGAGACACCGGAAGAACTCGATGCGGATGCCCTCTCAGGATATGAGAGGGTTCTTCTCGCAGCAGGAGCCTCCACTCCGAGCTGGAGCATTCGAAGAGTGCGCGAGAAGCTGCTCGAGATACAGGGATCGAGTCTGAGAGCCGGTCCATTCAGACGGTTCTTCCAATCACTTGTCTTCGGCAATTTCCACATCATACCGGTAGCATTTGCCGCTGGAGCAGCAGGTGGATTCCTCTTCGGAGGCAATGACTGGTCACTCTCCATTCTAGCCGCTTCGCTATTCCTGTTTGCGGTGAGTTCGGTGACATCTATTCTGGAGTCCGGTTACAGCAGACCGTATGGTCTTCGCAAGCAGGAGTACCTCAGGAAGCATAGGACAATTCTGACGATCTGCTCATTCACAGCTTTCGGCGGCTCCCTCTGGCTTTCTCTCAGCCTGGATCCAATATGGCCGGCAGTACTCGGTCTCATGCTCCTTGCCTTTCTTGTCTATTCCCTTCCTCTCATCCGGGGAAGGAACCTTTTCAGCGGGCTTCGAGCCATTCCCGGCTCCAGGGACGTGATGTTTGCAGGAGTCTGGTCCCTTCTTCTGGCTTTTCTCCCCGGACTCGGAGCCTTTGATGGACGAGTATCCAGTGGACCAGTTCTATGGACAGGGACTCTCTTCTTCCTTTTTTTGGCAAGGTGTCTGCTCGCTGACCTTACGGATCTGCAGGGAGACGCTCTATTGGGAATCGACACCATTCCTATACATGCCGGGAGGGATCGGAGCATGAAGCTCTTCTGGTCCTGCGTCGTTCTGGCAGCCATACTGCCTGCAGCAGGGATGGCTGCGGGATTCCTGCCGCTGCAGGCATCCGCTTTCGCAATCGGACTCGTCTTCCTCTGTGTCGGGTACTTCGTCCTGCACTCAGTCTCATTCCCTTCAGAACTCTTCAAGAGATTGATCGCAGATGGCAGTCTGTTTATTGCCGGAGCGGCTCCTGCGCTGCTCTGCTGGGCCGGGGGCTGCTGAAATGCTGTCAAGGATGATGCTTCGAGGAGTCCGGCTGCTTATATTTTCAGTTCTGTTCTCCGGCTGCTCAACCGTGGAGACCCATTCACTTGAGATCCAGACTGCAGCACCTGAAGTGGAATCTCCCTGGAGTAGCGTAGTCGTCACAGGGAGCATGGTGAATCTCAGGGCAGGACCCGGGACGCAATACGAAATACTCGGTCAGGTAGTTGCGGGGGATACGCTCCTGGTGACCGGTGGATTAGATGAGTGGTACAGGATCTACCTGCGCAGGAGATCTCTCTTCGCGTGGATATACGGTCCGCTTACAACAGGTACGGAGCTGCCCAGATGAAACACTGCTTGAGCACGCACATTTATTTTATTCTGCTCTTCCCGCTTCTGCTCGGAATGCTCTCCTGCAGAACTGACGGTGCTTCCGGTGAGGGAAGACCCTCCATTGTACTTGTCATCATCGATACTCTCAGGGCAGACCATCTCTCCTGCTACGGTTACCGCAGGATCACATCACCATCTCTGGACAGCCTTGCCGGTGCAGGCACACGGTGGAGCATGGGATGCGGGCAGTCATCATGGACCCTTCCGGCCTGCTCGTCGATAATGACCGGGCTCAGTCCGAGGGTGCATGGGGCTGGAATGGATGTTCCCACCGGAAGGGTCTTCGGTCTCAATCACGCAATGCCCCTGCTTTCTACACATATGAAGGGAGCAGGCTACAGAACGGGAGCCTTCTTCAACGTATTCTGGCTGGGTGCAGATTTTGGGTTCCACAGGGGTTTCGATACATATGAGTGTGTTGACAATGGTGACGGTCTGGCCGGAGAGACTATCGACAGTGCTATCAACTGGCTTTCATCACTGGGGCGGGATGAGGACTTCTTCCTTGCGATCCACCTGTTCGATCCGCACGATCCGTACGATCCACCTGCTCCGTACGATACCCTCTTCACACCTCATGGTGAGGGTGCGATGGGTGATTCATGCTGGGAGGTCACACCCGAGGGCGCAATCGCCAGACCGTCTCAACTGGCTCACCTGCAGGGTCTTTACGATGGTGAGATAGCCTGGACTGATGAACAGCTGGGAAGGCTATTTGCCGAACTCCGCCGTCTGGGTCTCGATCAGAGGACAGTGGTGATGGTCACAGCCGATCACGGAGAAGAGTTCCTCGAGCACGGCTATTTTGGGCACGGGAGGACTCTGTTCCAGGAGACAACCCATATTCCGCTTATCATGAGCGGTCCCGGTGTGACCGCAGGCGCAGTCGAAGATGCTCCGGTTGGTCAAGTGGACATTCTACCCACGATCCTGGACCTGTGTGATATTGCGGTGCCGGAGAACATCGAGGGAGTAGATCTTCTGGCTGATCCGGATACCGCCAGGTTCCTTCCGGCCAGCGGCATCAACACAGGTGATGCTTTTGATCTTGCGTCCATTACTGCTCGAAGGATGAAGCTGATATGGAACGCTGGAACCGACCACTCATCGACTTACGATCTCGTGCACGATCCCGGTGAGATGGATCCTCTTCCCGCGGACAGCGTTCTTCTTGGATATGTGCTTTTCTACTGGGCTTCTCCTTGCCGTCTCGAGCCGATACTGCTGGAGGATTGGAAAGTGGTCCCTGTGCTCAGGGACCTTGGCTACATAAGATAGACTAATGCTTGACCTGGAGGATTACGATGATTGAACGGTACTCGATCCCGGAAATGACGAAGATCTGGTCTGAGGAGTCCAGGTATTCCAGGTGGCTCGAGATAGAGGTGCTGGCTGTGGAGGCCAGGGCGGCCGATGGTCTCGTTCCTCTGGAGGACCTTGAGTCCATCAGAAGAAAGGCCTCTTTTGATGCAGACCGGGTGAAGGAGATCGAGAGCAGGGTCAGACATGATGTCATAGCTTTCCTGACAAGTGTTTCCGAGAGTCTCGGACCCGAATCCAGGCACATTCATTACGGGATGACCTCCAGCGACATACTTGATACCTGCCTGGCAACGCAGCTCCGTGATGCAGGCAAGCTCATTTCCGCGGCCCTCGATGAGTTCGGTGATGCTCTGGCCTCGCTTGCCGTAAGAGCACGGGGCATAGCCTGCATGGGCAGGAGTCACGGCATGTATGCAGAGCCTACCACTATGGGCCTGAAGTTCGCCGGGTACTACAGCGAGTACCTTCGCTGCAGAGAGAGACTGGAGGAAGGACTGAGGTCTGCATGTGTCGGCAAGGTATCCGGTGCGGTAGGCACATTTGCACATCTTGATCCATCAGTTGAAGAGTATATCTGCAGCAAACTGGGCATCGGCAGGGAGCAGGTTGCGACCCAGATCGTTGCGAGGGATCGTCATGCAGCCTTCATGTTCGCTCTGGCCACCATCGGAGGGCTAATTGAGCGATTCGGTACAGAGATCAGGCATCTGCAGCGAACTGAGGTTGGCGAGGTTGAGGAATCGTTCGGCAAGGGGCAGAAGGGTTCCAGCGCAATGCCGCACAAGAGGAATCCCATCGTGAGTGAGCGCATCTGCGGTCTAGCGCGGCTGCTTCGAGGTTACCTCCTCACCGCCCTCGAGGATACCGCTCTATGGCATGAGCGGGATATCAGCCATTCGTCAGCTGAGCGCTTTATCTTCCCTGATTCCTGCGGTGTTGCCTTCTATGGCCTTAGGAAGGCCGCCGGACTGGCATCTGGGCTGAAGCTGTTTCCTGATAGAATTGCCTTCAACATTGATGAGGCCGGGGATAGGTACCATTCCCAGACGGTCATGCTGGCACTTATTGACAGGGGATGTTCAAGAGAGGAAGCATACAGGCTTGTACAGGATCCCGCGATGAGGGCTATGACCGATGGCATCAGCCTTCTGGAGGCTTTGAATGAAGATGAAGATGTCATGTCTGTCCTCAATCCCGAGGAGCTGCGGGCCAGATGCACACTTGAATATCACCTTCGCAATGAGGATAGTATATTCAAGGGGCTTGGGATAATTTAGACCATTGAAAGAATTCGGACACACCTGACGGAAGGTGAATTCATGATTACCGGCGTTATTATTGGGCTCGCTATCGGAGCTGTAGCGGTTGTATTTCTGCTTCTGAAAGAGAAAAGTACCGCAGCCATGCAGGAGGACAAGCTCAAGGCCCTGAAAAACAACCTCAGCACAATGCGGATGTCCTGCCAGGAGGCAGATGCAAATCAGACGAGATTCGAGCTTGAGATCAATAAGCATAAAGATCTCGCTATTCTCTTTCCCGAACTGGTGAAGCAGATCCTATCCGCCAGGACACCGGAGGAATTCGCCAAGCTTCTTTGCAGGGCCAGTAATCGTCTGACAGGCTGTACAAGGATAGCTATCTTTCTAGCTGATGTACGCGGTGGCAAATTGGGTCTGGTGTATACAGAGGGTCTGGAGGATGTACTCCGTCAGCCTCTCGTGGTTAAAGTGGGAGATGGCCATGTGGGCTTCGCTGCAGAGACCGGTATTGTATTCGAGAAACAGGCTCTCGAGACAGAGAGCGAACTGACAAAACAGCGCATCGAGCAGTCCGCCATCCCCGGTTTTGTGCCGGATGTTGCTGCTCCAATGACCAGCCAGGGGATCCTCTACGGTGTGATCTGCCTTGTTGACGTCCCATCGACCGCAAGTCTGCCCAGAGAGCGCATGAGGGCGATAGCAGCTGTCGGAGCAGCAGCGCTTGAAAGTATCAGGCTGCTCAGCCGCTTTGAGTCAGCATCGGACATGGATCCTGACACCGGTCTTCCCGGAAGGGGACGCCTTGAACCAATTCTCACCCAGGAGCTGGAGAGGGTGAGACGATTTGACAGCCCGCTTACAGTGATGGAACTCGCGGTGAATCGTGGGGATGATGCGGACCGATTCAGAGCCAGGGAGTTCATGTCGATCGCTGCAAATCATCTTAAAGTTACCATGAGGAATATCGACACCGGCCTCAGGACCAATGCAAGTACTCTGACTCTGATCCTTCCCGGCACAGGTGAAGAGGGCTCGGAGAGTGTTTCCAGGAAACTGCTTGAGGATATCCCTCCTCTTGAGAATGATGCAGGAGAGTCACTCGGCACTGTCCGTGTAAGATCCGTTGTGATTGTTCCTGGCGGCGGCGACACTCCAGAGATGGTTCTGGACTCACTGTCCAGACTCGAGTTCATCTCTCCCGACGACGTGTGACCGGACCGGAGTCGAGTCTGTCGGAAGAATACTGTCAGTTACAGTGATACTGCAGGATGGGCAGTGGAAGTCGAGGTTTCTCTGCTCCATCCTGCCTGTTTACCCCCCGAGCATCCTGGAGGGCGTTAATGGACCCTACGACTGAAGAACTCTCAAGTGTCCTGAGAGCAAGGGGCCTGGCCATGACGCTGGAGGAGGCTGTCAAGCTGGCCGGTTATGTGGGCCGGATGCCCACTGCCCTTGAATTTCACCTGTTCGATACGATGTGGAGCGAACACTGCTCCTACAAGAGTTCCCGCCCTGTACTCGGGCTCATGCCGACTTCAGCTCCCCAGGTGGTCATTGGTCCTGGTGAGGATGCCGGTGTTGTCAGATTCTGCTCACATCAGGGTGTCGACTGGGATCTAGTGGTCGCTCATGAGAGCCATAACCATCCTTCACAAGTCCTTCCTGTTGAGGGAGCGGCCACAGGCATAGGCGGCATTGTAAGGGATGTCTACTGCATGGGCGCGAAGGTGACCGGCTCACTGGACCTGCTCCGGTTCGGTGATCCCCTCGGAGAAGCCGGTGAGAAGACAAGAGCCATATGCCGTGGTGTCGTGGAGGGTATCTGGAAGTACGGTAACGCACTCGGCGTACCCAACCTTGGCGGCGATACACGCTTTCACCCCGGATTTGATGAGAACTGCCTCGTGAACGTTGTCGCTCTCGGTTTCGTGCCTCACGACAGGATTGTGCACAGCTTCGTCCCTGAGGAAGCTCACAATGAGGATTACGTATTCATTCTCGTCGGAAAGGCCACTGATGATACCGGCTTCGGAGGAGCTACTTTTGCTTCCGCCGACCTTGCTGAAGAGACTGGCAAGGGAGCCGTTCAGGTTGCGGACCCATTCCTCAAGCGAGTACTGTCCGAAGCGAATTCAAAAGTTATGGATATGCTCTGGGACAGGAAAGTTCCATTCGGGTTCAAAGACCTCGGTGCCGGAGGACTGGCCTGCGTGAGCAGCGAACTGGCTGCGCATGGAGGACTGGGTATAGAGGTCGATCTGGATGCGGTCCGCGTAGCGATCAGTGATCTCCCTCCGGAGATCATAGCGTGTGCTGAGACCCAGGAGAGGTACGGTTATGCCGTCCCTTCAAGGGTAGCCGAGGATGTACTGCATATTTACAACGAGGACTTCCAGCTCCCGCTCCTGTTCACCGGCGCTGGTGCCGCCATTGTCGGCCGTTTTAACTCAGACATGGTCTACAGGGTCATATACCGGGGGCAGGAGGTCGCCGACGCGCCTATTGAGTGCATTACAGAAGGAATCGTGTATGACAGGGAGCTGGAGGAGATCGAGCCTGACCTCAGAGAACCGGACGGGAGACCTGTCCATCCGCGCACGGATATAGAGAAAATGCTTACTTCGATCGATGGGGCATCAAGAAGTCCGGTATGGAGCTACTACGACAGCGAAGTACAGGGAGCCACGCATTTCAGACCTGGTGAGGCCGATGCCTGTGTAACGGTCCCTGTGTCCGGATGCACGGCGGGACTGGCTGTCTCAGGTGACGGCAATCCATGGTACGGCCAACTTGATCCCTTCCTTGCCGGGGCCCACGCTGTCGGGGAAGCGGTGAGGAATGTTGTTTCCGTTGGAGCAGTGCCTATCGCCGCTACTGACTGCCTTAATTATGGCAATCCCGAGAATCCCAAAGTCTCCAAGCGCGGTGTCCGGGTCGACTCGATCCAGA
>JAOZQW010000029.1:1820-13179 GCA_029932015.1 Candidatus Fermentibacteraceae bacterium | reverse complement strand
GCTTCTTCGACCGTCAGGTTCGATGCTGATGCCCGGATGTTATCCAGATCGATATCCTTCTCTTTCAGAGAGTCCCCAACTCGGACCAGTGCTTCCTTAAGCTCGGCTAGTCCTTCCGGTGGGATCTGATCACCTCTTTCGAGCAGAAAACAGATGATGAACGCGGCATCTTCATATCTGCCGTCAGACTCCATGCGCTCAGCGATCTGGGACATCCCTGACAGCCCGAGTGGTGTAAGTCCCACCCTAATCGCCAGTTCCATTGCCCTGGTCGAGTGTTCGAGGGATTTATCACTCCGGCCGAGTTTACTGAAATCAACTCCGAGGTTGAGGTTGCAGATCACCTCACCTTCCACATCACCGATGCTGATCGAAAGAGCCATGCTGCGATTGTGGAGATCCATCGCCTCACTTGATCGTTTCTGCGCACTTGCCACATTGCCGAGGTTGCCCAGGCAATTGGCCACTCCCCAGCGGTTGCCGATCTCCTGGTAGATCTCAAGACTCTTCTTGTAGTATCCCCGGGCATGCTCGAATTCCCTGAAGTCCATCGCGATGTTGCCCATGTTCAGAAGAGAGATGGCCATGCCGTTCCTGTCTGCCAGTTCGCGGTACATCTCAATGCTGCGCTGGTAGTAGGAGAGGAGCTTCTCGTACGTGCGGTCCTCCTCGTAGTCCGCCATCCGACCGAGGGCTCTGGCCATGGTGGACCTGTCCCCGCTCTCTTCCGCTCTTGAGAGTGCGAGTTGTGAGAAATCCTTTGCCTCTTTCCTCATTCCGCGGATAGTGGCGATCCAGGCGAGCACAATTAGAGCCTCTGCTGCAGTCATGGGTGAGTCAGCCTCATCGGCAAGCTCAAGTGCCTGTTCAAGCATTTCCCAGGCTTCATCGTATCTGCTCAGCTTCTCAAGAGACCCTCCAGTCCGGTTGAGAAGGTCAGCCCGGGACGTCGGGTCAGAGTCATCGCTCAGGAGATCCAATGCTCTTCTGAAGTAGGACAGCGCTTCCATGTATGCGCTGGTTGTGTAGGCTGCTTTGCCGGCTCTGGTCAGCCAGAGCAGGGCATTCTCTGTATCCTTTGCTCTCTCATAATGCTCGGCGATGAGCCCTGTGAATTCAGAGACCCTGTCTCCAGCATTCTCCTCCAGCCATGAGGCTACCAATCCATGGTAGGCTCTTCGGAGGCGAAGCAGGACCGTCTCGTAGGTGACATCCCTCAGCACTGCATGCTTGAAGATGTATTCCCTTGCTTCAGAGAAGGCGGAGTCAGTGTTGGGATAGACGAGACTGCGCGCCTGAACAGCGTTGAGAATGGATGTAAGATCTTTATCGCCTGAATCCTCCGACAGGTTTCTCACGGCAAGATCCCAGAATATCCTGCCGACTACCGATGCCTTCTGGAGAAGGACCATCTCCTCCTCGGGGAGGCGGTCCAGTCTGGCCTGCAGCACTCCCGTAAGCGTGGCCGGGATTGAAACTGCCTTGAGTCCATCCGGGCTCACTGACCATGTCTCTCTGCCTCTGACGATGATACCATCATCGATGAGCATCTTGATAAGCTCCTCGACATGGAATGGATTCCCCTCGGCGTTGTCAGCGATGAGACGCAGGATGTCATCCGTCTCACCCTCAATGCGGCCGAGGAGTTCTTTTATCAGCTCCGTGCTCTCATTTCGCGAGAGGGGTTCAAGGTGCACGGAGATGGATCCGGGTCGCTGTCCCCATGAGGGTTCTCTTTCAAAGAGGATCGGTCTCGCAAGTGCGATGATGAACAATGCCCCATTAGCTCTGCCTGATGCCAGCTGTTCCACAAGATCCAGAGATAGAGCATCCGCCCAATGGAGGTCCTCCAGGAGGAGAACGGTGCCATCCGAGTGAGCTGTCTCTGTCAGATATTTTATCAGAGCAGCTCTTCCGAGCGTTGATTGCGAGGAACTCCCCTCCAGCTTGCTGACAACCTCTGAGGAGGAGAGGTCAAATCCGGCGAAATGACCAGCGAGATGACACTCATCGATACTGAGAGTGGCATTCATGCCTTGTTCCAGTTTGCGGATCACAGCATCTACAGGATCATCCTCAAGGATCTCGAATTGCAGTCTGAGCATGTCTCTGAAGAGTGAGCACGGAGTCGTCTCTGTTCCTGGTGTGCATCTTGCTCCGAGTATTGCCGGCTCATGCGATCGGTCCCGAACCAGTCTTCTGAATTCATACAGCAGGCGCGATTTGCCGACACCGGCATCCCCGATAATGGTGATCAGCTGGCTATCGCGCTCTGACATCACCCTCTCATACACGTTCATGAGGATGCTGAGATCGGATTCCCGGCCTACCATAGGAGTCTCGATGCCGTCAATCCCGCGGTTCGTCTGCATAAGGCCCCTGGGATTTACCCCGGTTACCAGATAGGTCCTGAGTGGAAGGGATTTCCCTTTGACCTTGACAGGATTACGCGGATGGAGAGCAAATAGCCCACGAATGCGACGATACATTGCGTGCGAGATGACTACGCCATCCGGAGGAGCCGAAGACTCAAGCCTGTTTGCTGTATTGACAGTGTCTCCCATTGCTGTGTACTCGCCTGCAGAACCGACCGGGGAGATGAAGACTTGTCCGGTATGTACCCCGATCCTCATCCTGAAGAGAGGAGCATCCTCATCCGAGGATAGACGGAAGGCATGCAGGACCTCCTGCATTTCAAGAGCTGCCCTGACAGCCCGCTCCGGGTCATCCTCCCTCGATGAGGATATTCCCCACATCGCCATGACAGCATCACCCATGTGCTTGTCCACGGTCCCGCCATTACGGGTGATCACCTCATCCAGAAGGCTCCAGAGCAAATTCAGGACTTCAGTGGCTTCCTCGGGATCAAGTGTTTCCATCAGAGAAGTGAAGCCGATGATATCCGCGAAGAGAACTGTGGCATGCCTCCTCAGTTTCTTCCCGGCCGAGGTCTTTTCCGGCTCCAGCTCCTGCAGCTTCACCCTCAAGGGTGCAATGGCCGTCTCAATAACTTCGTTTCCCAGCAGGGTTCTCTGTGTCTCTAGTGCTTCTATCGCGGTCAGGAGCTTGTCACGCTCTCCGCACGAGGACCCTCCTGTTTCGCTCATGAAAGCCTGGACCTCATAAGATCCCGACACCCATAGCTATGACTGCTGCTGCCGGGCATGAGCCTTTTTAACCGCTGTAGGGCAGCTCTGAGAACCGCTTGATGTACTCTCCGGACCTTATCAGGGCCGAATTCGGGCATGACAGGACATTGCAGAAGGCTATTGCCTGATGCGGGTCCTTGTTCGGGTAGAGATAGGCCATTACGCTGACGGCATCGGGATGGCAGTGACAGCTTCCCAGAACAGCCAGCGGTGTCCCACATTCATTGCAGGTCATCTCGACAGGTTCATTCCTGTCTATCTCACCTTCCACTACGCAGTATCCGGTATCGCCGAGGACCGCAGATAGGGCGAGGAGACCCTTGCCGCTCTTCTTCCCATCGAATCTTACGAGGATAGACGGATAGCCTGATACTTCGTGCTCTGTCGAGATGAGATTGTGTCCATTTGGACAGTAGACCGCGTTGATGACAACACCTGGCCCCTTATCGGCGTCAGCGTCGTGCTCTATCTCCGGGATCTTCAATCTGCCATCGTCATCGAACATGCTGCCTGGCATTCCTGCCCCCTTCGCTTTGTGAAAGTCTGATCGCATCAATCGAATGATAGACAGAAACTGCCTGCCGGGGAAGTGGAGGGAGGATACTTCACGGCGAAAATAACACAGTACGTAGGTGTAGAATTATGCTCCAGAAGGGAATGTGAGTATGATAGGTACTGAACCACTACTGAATTAGTGCCCGGTGACCGGGCTGTTTATTCACACGGAAGGGAAGCGAACAATGTCAGTGAGAAGAATCCTTCTCCCTCTCCTGATTGCGGGAGTTCTCATGTCGCTCGCATGCGGAGAGCAGGCCGACGAGCCGATCTCCGATGTGCCTCCAGTAGAGCACGTGGCCTCGGACGGGGCCGAATCTCTTATTCCAAGAGATGTTCTGTTCGGCAATCCTGAGAAGATGGGACCCCAGCTCTCACCCGATGCTTCGATGATAGCCTACATCGCATCGGTTGACAGCATATTGAACCTGTGGGTCATGAACGCCGACGGCAGCGAGCCCCACCAGATCACCTTCGATACGAACAGGGGCGTTACCAATTACTTCTGGGCCGAGAACGGTGAACACATTCTCTACATGCAGGACGAGGCCGGCGAAGAGAACGACCATGTATACAGACTCACTGTAGAGACCGGAGAGGTTCTCGACCTGACACCGTTCGAGGATGTGAAAGCTTACGTGAGCGAGACATCAGAGGATCAGCCCAATACCGTGATCATCGAGATGAACCAGAATAATCCCATGTTCTTCGATGTCTATTCCTGTGACCTGCAGACCGGTGAACTGACGCTTCTGCAGGAGAATCCCGGCATGACCGAGGAAGGTCTGATGATCCTCGGATACATGACTGATGAGGATATGAATATCCGTGGCATGGCCACCATAAATCCGGAGGATGGGACTATCGCCTTCCTCCTGAAGGATGCCGGTTCTGATGAGTGGACCGAGTTCGTCAGCTTCTCCGCGCTCGACAGCGTCAGCCCGGAGAGATTCAGCAATGACGGCAGGGGCATCTACTACTCATCCAACCTTGAATCCAACACCACTGCGCTCTTCTTCCAGGACCTCGATACCGGTGAAGTGACCCTCATTGCACAGGACTCCCTTGCCGATGTCGGCGGCGTCTCCTTCGATCCCTTCACCGGTGAGCCGAGAGCTGTGAGCTTCCACTACCTGCGCAGGCGGGTGGAGATCCTCGATCCTTCGATCCAGGAAGACTACGATTTCCTTTCCGGGTACAACCCGGGTGACTTCGCTGCTGTTTCTCGTGACAACGCAGACAGCACCTGGATAGTCGTCTACTTCACACCGGACAATCCCGCCACTTACTTCCTCTTCGACCGTCAGACACACGATATGACCTTCCTCTTCACTGCCATTCCCGCACTCGAGGACTACCAGCTCTCCGAGAGGGAGCCGGTACTGATCCCCGCATCGGACGGCTGGGAGCTCCCGAGCTACATCACCATTCCCCACGATGCTCTCGATGCTCCGCTCCCGATGATCCTTCTCGTACACGGAGGTCCATGGGCGAGGGACTACTACGGATACGATCCCTTTGCTCAGCTTATGGCGGACAGAGGCTTTGCAGTACTCCAGGTTAATTTCCGCGCCTCCGCCGGCTTCGGCAAGGAGCATCTCAATGCAGGCAACAAGGAGTGGGGCGCCCTGATGCAGGACGACCTGACGGATGCCGTGCACTGGGCTATTGACCAGGGCATTGCCGACCCCGAGAGGATCGTCATCATGGGCGGCTCCTACGGCGGTTATGCCACCCTTGCGGGAGTAACCTTCACCCCGGACCTCTACTGCGCGGGTGTTGATTTCTTCGGTCCTTCCAATCTGGTCACTTTCCGCGAGACCGTCCCCGCTTACTGGAGACCCATGGATGCCATGATGGACATCAGGGTGGGCGATCTTACGGATGACCTCGAAATGCTCGAGGACCGTTCACCGCTCAACCATGTAGAGAATATCACCGTACCGATGTTCGTCGCTCAGGGTGAGAATGACCCAAGGGTCGTCCAGGCCGAGTCGGACCAGATGGTTGAGGCTCTCAGAGCGAACGGCAACGATGTCTACTACGTTCTCTATAGCAACGAGGGCCACGGCTTCGCCATGGAGCAGAACAGACTGGACTTCGCTGGAAGGGTGGAGGAGTTCCTCTTCAACCATGTTCCCGGCGTCGAGTGCCAGATGTTCCAGGAGATACCGGGCTCTACCGCCGAGATCAGATAGCTTCCGATAGAGATCATGTGGGGGCCGGGACTTCGCGTCCCGGCCCTTATTGCATGTGTGCCCGGCAGGGCGCACCTACTAGGAGGTGTAAATCCTCACGCCACTCCGGGACGGCATTGCTCAATGTCCTCTCTCAATTCTCAATGATCCTGTCATTATTCCAGGAGGGATTTGCACCCTGACCGGAGAAGCCGTTGGAGATGGTTCCATCATTTGTACACCTCAATGTTTACAGTTAATCACCATCACCGCAATGGATTACTACTTTGATCAGGTGAAAAGTGCTTCCATTTGTTGACAGTTGTAACCCCCACCTCTTCAAGTAATGGATGCCGTTACTGTGGGAGCATTCAATATTAACTCCTAACTTCTTGAAGTGACAGTCGTAACATGAATATTGGGATTCGTGCAATTTCAATAAGTTTGCAAGAAATGCAAACTATGTTGACAGTATGACAAGATCACGTGTATAGTAACACTACGGTAACGCATACACACCTGTGCAAAGGTTGAATACAATGGCACGTCGCCGCAAAGGTAAAGACATCCGGGAGTTCATACTTCGCGAGTTGGCAGATCACCCGAGAGATATCGTACGCGTGACAGCAGATCATTTCAGGATCACACGGCAGGCGGTATCCAGATACATGAAGGAGTTCATATCCGAGAAACTGGTTACCGCCACGGGAAACACGAGCAGCAGGACCTACGAACTCCATACCCTCTATCAGGAGCAGTTCGAGGTTCCCTTAAAGGGTCTTGAAGAGGATGTCCTGTGGAGAGAAAGAGTCCAGCCCATTCTTTCCGGACTTCCAAAGAATGTTCAGGATATATGGCAATACTGTTTCACTGAAATGGTGAATAACGCAGTTGATCATTCAGACGGTGATACCCTCGGGATATCTGTACGGGGAAATGCCTCCACTACTGAGATCCATGTTGACGATAACGGAATCGGGATATTTCGTAAGATAAAGGATGAGTGCGGATTGCTGGATGAACACCATGCAGTTCTTGAACTCGCAAAGGGCAAGCTCACCACTGACCCATCAAGACATACCGGTGAAGGTATCTTCTTCACATCACGACTTCTGGACGAGTTCGGCATTCTCTCCGGTGAAGTGTTCTTTTCTCATGCATTGGGAGAGGAAGAGGATTGGATTCTCTCGACAAATAAACCTGAGAATGGGACATTGGTACTGATGTTTCTTTCAAATCGAAGCAATGATTCCATCATAGAAGTATTCAGCAAGTTCACGGAGGATTCCGAGGACTACGGGTTTAACAAAACGGTAGTTCCGGTGCGGCTTGCGCGCCATGGAGCCGAGCAGCTGGTTTCCCGATCACAGGCCAGGAGACTTCTGGCACGGCTTGATAATTTCAATATCGTAGTTCTCGATTTTGCAGCAGTAGAAACTATCGGGCAGGCTTTTGCGGATCAGATATTCCGCATATTTGACAGGGAACACCCGAATGTTTCACTAATCCCCATCCACATGTCTCGAGCTGTTGAGAACATGATACTTCGTGCTAGAAGCAGAAGACACACAGGGTCCGAGTAGACAAGTTCCAGACCATCACAACGATCCAGCTGCCCTGGTGAGCTTTGCTGATCCAGGAAGAAGCTAACTCGGATTCATTGATGTCTCCGCGACCTTCATATCGAGCCAGTCAACAAGGTATTCGAAGACTTCTTCCCTCTCCGGTTCATTATGCAGTTCATGAAAGAGACCATCCCATATCCTGAGCGTGCAGTATTCACCAGCTTGCCTTGCGAATTCAGCTGATGCAGCCGGAGAAGTTATCCTGTCGGCGCTGCCGTGCATGAGGAGTACTGGTATTTCCAGATGAGATGCGCGTTCCATGCTTCCAAGGCCGGTCGCGAG
This sequence comes from Candidatus Fermentibacteraceae bacterium, assembly GCA_029932015.1. Classification (GTDB taxonomy): domain Bacteria; phylum Fermentibacterota; class Fermentibacteria; order Fermentibacterales; family JCC-6; genus JAOZQW01. The sequence continues at coordinate 5,391 of JAOZQW010000029.1, read as the reverse complement.
CATCTGTACTGCAAGGCGTGTCGTTACGCGGTCATGAACAAGCGGATCATCCCTGTATGCCCTGACCACACCTGCATCTCTCGAGAGATCGGCAGGATCAACGCCATTGCTTACGGTGAACCGTGGAAGGAAATGACTTAGCGCTCTGACCAGCCCCAGCTTGAATGCCGGAGGAGGCGCGGATGGCCTGAGCAGTGGCGAAGTTATGACGGCTCCAGCTATAGAAGGATGCCGCTTGAGGATGTAATCGAGAGCAAGACCGCCGCCGAAGCTGTGCCCGTAGAGGAAGACAGGGAGGGAGGGGAAACGCTCTCCAGCGTTTTTAAGCAGTCGGGAGACACATTCTCTCAGCTCTGCATAGCCAGCTGCCTCGCCTCTTCGCCCAGTGGACCTGCCATGGCCGGGGAGGTCGATGCAGAGAAGAGCGTAACCTGCCCGATTGAGGGTTGCTGCTGTTCCCGAATGCCGTCCGCTGTGTTCACCCAGGCCATGGATCAGGCAGAGAACCGCCTTCGGCTCCCCGTCGGGCGCCCAACCCTGACCGAAGAGTGTTCTGTCTGTTTTCGTCTCCAGGCTGAACTCGAAATGCGGCATTCCTGCGGACTCCTGCGGGTTCGAGCTGTCCTGTGCGGGGTAGTCGCCAGGAAACTACTTCACAATGGTGAACATCCCCCTCCAGGGGGTAATACCCGGTGCTGAGGCGGCAACGCAGTAGACTCCCGGTGGAAGCGCTGAACAGCGGATCTCAAGAGTGGAATCGGTCTCCGGTGTCCTGGTAATATCAATCACCCTTCTGCCGGAGATATCATAAACTGCCACAGTCACTTGGGCATCATATTCGAGCGGATTCTGAATCGACAGGATAAGTGATTCTCTAACAGGATTTCCCAGGAAGGAGAAACTCGAGGGAGAGCCGGAATAGACACTACCCTCGATGCCGACCCCACCGTCCCTTTCTGCGAAGATCTGCCAGTCACCTCCGGCATCCGTCCCGGCCCATGCAATGACGCCGTTCGTGAGAGCCGGGAACCAGTCGGGACCATCGGTATCGAGAAGGAGTGATGCCGTACTCCATCCGGCTCCCGTCCTTGTCGACTGCCATATCTCGGCACCTGCTCCATTGCCGAGTTGCCATACGGCGAAGAGCTCACCTGAGGGTGAGATGCCAGCGGTTGGAGAAAATGCGGCTGCTCCCGGTGAGGTGAATAACACAACCGGGGTCTCCCAGTCGGAACCATCCCACTCTGCGATCAATATCCTTGAAGGGCTGTCCTCGCACCAGAGGAGCAGAAGCTCTTCACCTGCTCTGACAAGGTCAGGTGAACTGCAGAATTCACCTGAAGAGACTTGCACGGGTGTTGAGAAACCGGATTCGTTACCGAGACTCCACATTATCCTGCTGCCCCACGTCCCTGTTTCGACCCAGGCAACATGAAGCATCCCCTGTGGATCGGGGGCTGCGGCCGGGGAGAGATCCCATGTACCTGTTCCGGTGAGGTAGGTGTCGGGGAAGGAACCGTCCATGGCTTTCACCATTATATCACCCTCACCCCTGTCCCAGACCTGCCTGACGAGCCACATGCGATCTGTCCATGCCAGTTTGGGATCAATGTCGTAGCCGCTCCTGTCTGCGGCAACTGTGACCGTAGAGAAGGATGGACCTGTTGCAAGTTTAATCCTGTAGCCGAAGGTGGAATAATCGAAATCCGCCCAGGCGAGCCATGGCTCTCCGCTGCCGTCCACTGCAAGCGAGGGTGTTACATCCCAGTATTCATCGGCATCCACGGTGAGAACGTTTCCCCATGACCCTCCTGAGAATTCCCTGGCGGCAATATCCAGTCTACCGTTCTCGGCGGTCAACCATGCGACCCAGATATCATCAGAGTTCCCTGCGATCACAGGGTGGCAGTCCGAGTGCTGGCTGGTCGATACAGTCTCGAAGGTCATGTCCGGAAGTACCTGTTCACCGGGAACAGCAGTGGAATGAATCCCTCTTCCCGAAAGGGGCATCAGTGTTGGGTCACCGAGGAGGACACAGCCGTAGTGCCAATCGATATCCCAGATACCGACGCTTGTGAACCAGACCTTGAAAGCGTATCCCGGACACTTGCCAGCGCCGATTGGACCGTAAAACTCCTGAAAATCAAGCATGGAGCCGGTCTTTGTGGAACCAATGGCGAGAAGGCCGTAGTCCGTCCCAAACAAGTACCAGTTGCCGAGGCAGTTCGGTTCGGTCCACCTGCAGTTGGAGCACGAGAAAAGCTGAATGAAGACAGTTTCAGGACCGACAGCGGAGATCTCGGGGGCCATTACCGTCCCACCGAATCCTCCCGGGATTTTGAAAGTATGACCCCATGGTGAACTGTGCGCCATGAGATGGACGAATTCATAGCCTGTTTCAAGCTCGGCGAGATAGCGGTCGGCATCCGTCTGCAGGTCGTTGTTGACCACTTTTACCGTTGAGTAGATGTCCGCAAGGCCTGAGGATCCGTAGTAGCTCCAGTCGTCATCGTTGAAAGCCAGTGCCCTGTCAGGGGCGGCAAGACTTCCGGTTCTATACAGGTGATTTGCGGTCAGATACTCCTGAAGGAGCTGAACCTCATTTCCGAATTCAACGGCATGGGCATCAATTCTGCCGACCCAGATCTCAGGAGCTCTGTTCCCAGTGTGTCCGTCATAGAGGCCATCAGAATCGGAATCCGTCCAGACCCCGTCCAGGTCCATGAGGAACAGATCAAGAGGAAACTCCTCGTGTCCCCAGCCGTCCCTTTCGAACCATGCCCTTGGAAGGTTGCCTATAAGGATAGCACCGGCCAGACCGGATTGACCAGCCAGGAAGGCTCGGAGATCCTCTGCGGAGCCTCCGGCCATCACATGAAGCGATACTGACCAGCCCTCTGACACCAGATCGGCCTGGAGCTGAGTGAGATCCGGGGCTAGTACGGTCTCGAGTCCATCCGCCACCACTATCATGACGTCTGAATCTCCCGTGGCACCACTATGAGCTGTTATCTCGATGAAACTGGGTTCCTTGCCCACGAGTGGGGAGGGTGGAACTTCAGATGCAGACCTGACCTCGGGGCCGGAAGGGAGATCTGCATAAGGTGTCTGCGCCAGAAGCATAAGGATGATAAATGAAACAGACACTTCTACCTCCAGGTGCGGGACTTATCTATCAGATGAAGTATACACCATGCATGGAGTTCCTGAAACGAACGCAGATGCAGGCAGGCTTCGTCCTCGCTGTCACCGTCCCACCAGACTCTGTACTGGGCACGGTCAGGATCGACTTCTGTTACATGAAAGCGGAAGGATACATCGGCATCCGGAGATTCGTGGTGGTACGGCCGTAGGTATATCCAGCATTCAGGAGCGGTCGATCATCTCTTTATATGCAAATTCCGATACCGTGATCGTTATGAATCGCGGGCCGGAAAGCAAGGCAGATACCAGATATGAATATGATACCGAATTACTACGTCTGGCTCTCGAAAAGACCAAAGATGAGTTGGAACAGTTGTTAATCTAATTTCTAACACAACCACAAAAAAAGGCTTAAAAATAAAAGCTG
>JAOZQW010000029.1:1272-1810 GCA_029932015.1 Candidatus Fermentibacteraceae bacterium | reverse complement strand
CGGGGCTGATTGTGCAAGGTGGGAAATTCAGCTTCCTTATGACTGCAAGTATTGATCCTCCGGCTCGATCATCGAGCTGTATGACTCAATACCATCCGGGGTCCTGGATCACTCTACTACGACTATCGAGGTTGCCACGCGAAGGTCCGCCAGTTCGGCAACGCAGAAGTAGATCCCCTGTCGAAATTCTCCCAGTATCATGGAATGGGTTCCGGAAAGTAACTCCGTTGGAGGCAAAACTCCCGCAATTCTGCCCGAGATATCGTATAGAGAAATGCTCACTCTGGCGGATGATGGAAGTTCCAGGATCACGGAAACGGACCCGAAGGTCGGATTCATTGAGGGCGTGAGCGAAACCTCATTCAGGACTTCTGGTACGGTCTCCCTTGATGACCAGGTGCACCGCGAAAATGGCCAGGGCCGCCACCAGCAACGGGATAACCCACCAGCGCGGTGGACGGTGCGCCTGCCCCCGCACCCACCAGCGGATCCATGGTGCCGGTTGGAGGTCGGGCGGAACATTCGGCACGCCGGTACT
>JAOZQW010000029.1:0-1262 GCA_029932015.1 Candidatus Fermentibacteraceae bacterium | reverse complement strand
GCCCAGCGAAGGTCACCCTCATTGAAAAGGCAATAGGCGATGTTGGGATCCCCGGAGGCATCCAGGCAAATGCTCCGGTCCAGTGCGGCTCCCGGGCCATCCACAGATTCCGAATGCCATCCTGCGCTGTCCCTGTACCTGTAGCTCAGATAACCACCGGAATCAGTGTAGTAGGTGCAGGCGTGAGGATTATCCTCGGCATCGAGGACCAGACCCTGTGGAGAGCTGGGATACAAGTAGCTTCCCGTATATACCTGCTCCACCTCCCAGATCGCTCCGTTCAGAGATGCGTAGCTGATTGAACTCACAGCTGAATCACAGATGTCGATATACCGGTGATAGAGAATGTGCGGTGCTCCCGAGTTATCGAGTTCAAGGGAGGTGTACCGGGCATAGGAGCAGAGGGAATCAACCACCTGGACCTGCCAGCCCCTCTCGTCCAGTTTGGCGTAGAGGAGGTTGCCTTCAGGCCTGTTGCAGTAGGAGACCCCTGGAGAGCCCCCGGTGTCGAGTCGAAGTGATGGGTAGATGCCCGTATTGCCCGAGGAGTCCACAATCGATTGGATCCACTCTCCGCTAATCTCCTGGACCGCGTAGTGAAGTGACGAGTCCGCCCCGTTGTACCAGACCAGATGGGATCGGTCCAGTGAATCCACCTCGATATCCGACTGAGGCCAACTGTAGGCATATGGCTCAGCCGATGCTATCGAATCAGTTATCCAGCTGCTTCCAGACCATCGCACGGCGCATATGAACTCTTCGGTCTGGTTCCAGTAGGAGATACGGGGCTTGTCCTGTGAATCCAGGACCATGCTTATGAGCAGGCAGTCACAGGTGTCGATCGTTTCGCTTACCCAATCCCCTCCATCCTGCCATGTGTAGACAAGGGAGTTGTCGGATTCATCCCGGTATACGATCTGGAGCAGTCCCTGGGAATCAACCCGGATGGCCGGCCAGTAGCCGGTCGTTCCCTGGGCGTCCAGGGTCTCCAGTATCCAGTCGGCGTCAGCTGCCACGAAAGTCATCAGAAGAACTGCTGAGAGGATCAGGATCTTCATCAATACCCCACATCAGCAAATGGAGTCCATTTGCGGATGGGCATGCTGCTTCCCTTGTAGAAGAAGAGCAATCCCGTGCTGGTGAACACTTTTATAATAGGTACGTCCTTCATATTCGTCAACAAGGCTCTCACAGATCCTCTCCTTAATTAGTGCCCATCCAGAAATGAGCCTAATGGTAATGTGCCACAGGGCATCATTCTC
>JAOZQW010000028.1:10545-13192 GCA_029932015.1 Candidatus Fermentibacteraceae bacterium | reverse complement strand
GCTCCGGGAATATCGTTCTGCTATCCCCGGCCTGTGCCAGTTTTGACCAGTATTCCAGCTTCGAGGAGCGCGGAGATCATTTCAGGAACCTTGTGGAGGCTCTCTCATGATGCCTGCAGTCAGAGTATCTCAGGCCTCCGCCCGGAAGTGGATGCTGATATCGGCCGCTATACTGCTGGTGCTTGGTATCCTGGCAGTGTTCACCGCCAGTTCATTCCAGTCTCTCATGAACACCGACTCTCGATCCAGCACAATGTATCTGCTGCCCCATGTGATCAAGATCCTCGTCGGTGTGCTTGCCGGATTGCTTGCATATCTTGCTCCGCCCGTCCTGCTGAAGAGAACAGCTCCGCTTCTCTACGGCGCCTCTATTCTTCTGCTTGTCGGACTCATCATCCTGAGGGGCACTCACTGGGCTCCGGTTATCAAGGGTTCGGCGAGATGGATAGCCCTTGGCGGATTCAGGATCATGCCATCGGAAATAGCCCGGATCTCATACATTCTTCTAGCAGCTTCTCTTCTTTCGGACGGTACACTCCGGGCCAGAAGTGGTACCGGCGTGGTCTGGCTCACACTCCTTGCGGTGATCCCCGCAGCTCTAGTGTGCCTCCAGCCAGACTATGCCGGTGCCCTCTATCTTATGCTCATCATGATCATAATGCTCTTCATCGCAGAGGCTCGCTTCAGGGATATCCTCATTCTGCTACTGGTTCTCTTTTCTCTTGCCTCGGCTCTGGCCATGTCCTCTGAATACAGACGTGACAGGCTCCGAACCTGGTTCTCACCTGATGAGGCGGATGAAGCATCCCTCTACCAGCCGAAACAGGCCTGTATCGCTCTGGGCAGCGGGGGCTTCCTCGGCAGAGGTCTGGGACGCGGCAGACAGCAGCGCGGATTCCTTCCGGAGGCTTCCTCGGATTACATACTGGCCGTCATCGGTGAGGAAAGCGGTTTTGCGGGAGTTTCGATAATTCTCGCACTTCTCTTTTCGATGCTGATGTCCGGATGGCTTATCGCGGAGAGGGCCGATCACCTGTTCGGCTACCTTGGAGCAGGAGGGCTAGTTGCATCAATTGCGATCGGGATGTTCGTGCACATCGGTGTAGTCACCAGCATTCTCCCATCAACCGGGATGCCTCTGCCACTTGTGTCATGGGGAGGGACGAACCTGCTCGTGACCCTTGCCAGCATCGGGTTCGTCGCCAGAGTAGCCAGGGAAGGAAGCCGGTCATGAATGGGATCGTGATAGCCGGTGGCGGGACCGGAGGACATATCAGTCCTGCTATTGCAGTTTCTGAATCCATTTCGGCTATTGCTCCGGATCAGAGCGTTGATTTCATCGGATCTCGAAGGCCGGTCGATCTTAGAATGTATTCCCGGTTCGGCAGCAGATTCCATGCTCTGGATCCTCCCAGAATGGACAGGGGTGCAGCCGATATTCTGCTTCTGCCATTCAGAGCTGTTCCGGCCTACTTCACAGCTCGCAGACTTCTCAGAGAACTGAAGGCATCCGCTCTGCTCTCCACGGGTGGCTATCCCTCATTCTTCCCCTGCCTGGCTGCCAATCATCTCGGCATACCTGTATTCGTTCATGAGTCCAACAGCATTCCCGGCCGAGCCAACAGGATGGCTGCACGCTTCGCTACAACGATCCTGACCGGTTTCAGATCCGCAGGCAGCGGATTCAGCCGCACTGTGATCCACACCGGTAATCCGGTCAGATCATCTCTCAGGAGAATACCAAGGATGGATGCGATGGCGGCACTGGGACTACCGACCGAAGCCCCATGCATCCTCTTCCTTGGTGGAAGTCAGGGCGCTGGCGCTCTCAATGATATGGCACTTGAAGCGCCTGCAGGCATGTCAGTGCTCCTTCAATGCGGAACTCGAGATGAAGAACGGGTGAGGGCCGCCGCTGCAGGAAGGGAAGGAATATTCGTAACCGGATTCATGGATGATCCTTCTCCCCTCTATTCAGCAGCTGATATTGCTGTCGCCAGGGCAGGCTCAATGACCATTGCTGAGCTTTCCTGGTTCCGGTTGCCTTCGGTACTGGTCCCCTATCCATTTGCAGCCGATGGCCATCAGCTGACGAATGCCTCTGAGATCACTTCCGAAGGTGGGGCAATCCTGATGGAGCAGGACGGACTCGAGGCTTCAGTTCTGTGGTCGGCACTCGCCTCTCTGGCGGCGAATGGAGAGCGCAGACGGAGCATGCAGGAGGCGCTTGAACGCATAATGCCCGGGAATCCTGCGGATATGATAGCGGGACTCGTCCTGGAAGCTGCAGGATATCCTCTCGTTTGCCCGGAGAGGAGCGAATGATGGCTGGAAGAGTACACCTCTTAGGTATCTGCGGAAGCGGAATGAGCGCTCTAGCTCAGTGGTATGCCTCGAAAGGGATGCTGGTCTCAGGATGTGACAGGTCTCCTTCCGGTTCCTCCATCGTTCTTGAAGAGAGCGGCATCACTGTAATTGAGGGTCACGATCCCATTCATGTCTATGGTATGGACAGGATAGTTTTCAGTGCGGCGATCCCATTTGATCACCCTGAGCTTATCGCAGCTCGCAGGGCAGGGATACCTGTCCTCCGGAGAAGCGAAGCACTTGCCGAACTCACTTCGGGAAGTACCCTCATCGCGATAGG
>JAOZQW010000028.1:0-10535 GCA_029932015.1 Candidatus Fermentibacteraceae bacterium | reverse complement strand
TAATTGGCGCTTCTCGGTGGTGTAGCGCGCGTCAAAATGCGTGGCGCCCTTGGCGTCGTCCGCTTTCCAGATGCGTGTCGGTTGCGGCGCCTCGCGGCTGTGGCGCGCTTTGAAAACTTCGCGATAGCCGGCGCGCACGGGAAGACGACAACCACGGCAATGACCGGATGGATACTCCAGAAGAACGGCCTGGATCCGACTGTAATGGTCGGCGGGGATGTCCGGGGATGGAGCGGCGGCTTCCGCCCGGGAGGATCAATTGCCGTAGTTGAGGCCGACGAATATGACAGAGCATTTCTGAGACTCTCTCCGCAATCCGCCGCCGTTACCAGTATCGCAGAGGAGCATCTCGAGTGCTATGGCACTTTAGAGGCCCTCGAAGTTGCGTTTGGAATATTCCTGGAACAGACTCTTCCCGGTGGATCTGCAGTTGTGCCTGCAGCTCGCCGCGAGCTTGCTGACTGGGCGCTCAGGATCGGCAGAGAGGTCATCACAACTGGTCCGGGTGGTGATATTCACTGCATCAGGACCTCTGGCAGCGGCTGGGTGCAGGAATACTCTGTCTGCGGTATGAATGAGGGAGTTCTACAGCTTCCAGGGGAGTACAATCTTCTTAATGCAGGGACCTCAATAGCACTTGCTTCCACCGTTGGGATCGCAATTCAGGATTCCCTTCTCGCCCTGGCGGATTTTCCAGGTGTCTCCAGAAGGATGGAGCGGATAGGGGAGATCGACGGTGTCCTTCTCCTATCCGATTACGCACATCATCCAGATGAGATGAAGGCTGCAATCTTGGGTTTAAGGCAGATCCCACTGGGCAGGATAGGTGTCGTATTCCAGCCGCATCTCTTCTCCCGTACGGCTTCAATGGCAGAGCAGATGGGTGAGGCTCTGGCGCTGGCTGACTGGTCGCTTGTGCTCCCCATCTATCCAGCCAGGGAAGAGCCGCTGCCCGGCATTCACAGCGGACTGGTTGCCGATGCTGCAGTACGATGCGGAGGAATGAGTTCAACCTGTTCTACAAGTGATCTTCGAGGGTGCATTGATTCTCACGATTCCGATGTGATCGTTTTTATGGGAGCCGGAACAGTGGATTCACTGTGCAGGTCGATAGCTGGTGAGCCGGAATGAGGTATGGACGCAGACGAAGGAGGAACTGGACCCGTGCCAGTACGAGCTGGCTGCTTCTACTGTCAGCTCTGGGAGCTTTTGCACTGGCAATGGGGTATCGATGGCTGGAGCGAGGCGGGACCTTTGATCTTGATACAGTCAGGATAAGGGGTATTCGCCAGCAGGATTCTCTGACCGTCTGCACGATACTGGGTCCACTCTTCGGTACTTCGATATGGAGGATCGACTGTGATTCCATTGCCGATGTCCTGACGGATGTATCCGGTATCAGTTCCGCCGCGGTAAAACGGCTGCCCTTCACCGCAGTACTTGTCACTGTGGAGCTCGAGAGAGTGGTTCTGGCTGTTCAGGACAGCGCAGGCGTTTACCCTGTCTCAGCATCGGGACAGCGGCTCCCGGAGACTTTCCTCAGTGATACACTCCCCCTGGTCTGTACATCGGTTGGCATAGACGAAGAGATTGGGGCCAGGCTTGCCGTCTGGCTGGACGACCTCGGACCGCAGGGAGGAATCAGCGGCATGACCTATTCCAGTGACGGTCTCACTGTGGTCATGGACGCTGGCTGCAGCGTACTGCTGAGTACCGGTGATCTCCGACGCGGCTGGGATGGGTTTACGGCGCTTGTATCCGCTATGGACGGAATTGCTGAATGGGATCTAGTCGATATGAGGTTCAGTGGGCAGGCAGTACTCAGCAGCAGGGAACCTGAGAGCATGCAGGAAGGTGAGGGATCATGAGCACAAGGGTCCTCGCAGGCCTGGACATCGGAACAGAGAGAGTGACCTGCGTCATTGCCGAGCAGAGCGAGGAGGGCATGCTCAGCATAACCGGAGCCGGACAGGCTTCATCTGATGGATGCATGCGAAACGGTGTTATCGTGGACCTCGAGGGCTCTGCCCGAGCGGTGACCCGTGCCCTTGAGGAGGCTGAATCTCTGTCTTCCTGGGAAGTCCCCGAAATAGCGGTCTCGATAAGCGGCTCCCATGTGAGGGGATTCCCCGGAAGAGGAACCGTCAACATCGAGCAGGAGGATGATTACACCTCCGGAGAGATTACATGGGAGGATGTGGAGAAGGCTTCGGAGACAGCCCAGCTCGTCAAACTCCCAAGAGAATCAGTGATCCTCAGCACAGTGATGTGCGGCTATTCCATTGACTCATATGACCGATTGTCTAAGCCTCCGGTTGGTCTCAGAGCGGACATGCTTACATCTGATATCTACATGGTCACCGCAGACAGGACTGCAGTTCTGAACCTGAGACAGGTGATGAGATCAGCAGGCAGGAGAGTCAGCACCATATACCCGGCTGCTTCAGCCGGAGCTCGCGCAGTCCTTACAAGAGATGAAATGGAAATGGGTGTGGTCTATGCCGATATCGGCGCCGGCGCGACCGATGTGGCCGTATTTCATACCGGGAGTCTGGTGCATCTCGGAGTTATCCCGATGGGTGGCGATAAGCTTACGAAAGAACTGCAGAGTATGCGCATCCCGCGCACTGAGGCGGAAACGATCAAGCGCGAGCTCGTGGATGTTTCTATGGCCGGTTCGAGCAGGCGTGGTAGCCTTACGGTGAATACACTTGGTTTCAGGGATACTGTCCCCATCTCCGCAGAGGTTGTCTCCAAAATAGCAGAAACGGGCGTAGCTGAGCTGTTCGATTCATTAGCTGAAGAGATCAGGCAGGCTGGACTGAAAGTATCCGACCTTCCAGCCGGGATCGTTCTGACAGGGGGGACCTCGAGATTATCAGGGATTACAGGAGCTGCATCGAGATGTACGGGACTGCCCTCGGAGATCGGCGCTCCAACTGGAGTGGAAATGTCGAGTGCCCTGACCGCGACACCTGAGTTCTCCGTTGCGGTCGGACTTGTTCAGCTCTCTCTCGAAGACGAGGGATCCATTTTCAGAAGGGGCAAACAGAGTTTATTTGGTGACATTTTAGGAAATATCAGAGGAATGTTCAAGAGACTTAGATAGAGAAACAGGGAGGAGCAACATGTTTCAAGATGAGGGTCCGCGGCTGCAGATAGTCGATGTGGCTGAAGAAGGCAGAGGGAAGCCGAAAATTGCGGTTGTCGGTATCGGTGGCTGCGGCTGCAACGCGATCGACAGGATGATCAGCGCGGATATCATAGGTGTTGATTACGTGGCCATGAATACTGACCTGCAGGCTCTCAACAGCTGCCGGGCAGATCTCAAGATCCAGCTCGGACCCAAGCTGACTGGTGGTCTGGGGACCGGAGGGAATCCTGAGAACGGTGAGAGTTCTGCAGAGGAGAGCAAGAAGGAGATCGAAGAGTGTCTGCTGGACATCAGAATGGTATTCATCGCAGCAGGGATGGGGGGAGGTACGGGGACCGGAGCCGCTCCGGTGATCGCCCGGGCGGCAAAAGCCGCCGGAGCTATAACCGTCGGAGTTGTCACCCGTCCATTCGAGGTCGAAGGCCATGTCAAGAAAAACCGCTCTGAGCAGGGGATATGGGCACTGCGCAAGGAAGTGGATACTCTCATTGTTATTCCAAATGACAGTCTGCGAAGGGAAGCGGGAGATGACGAGTCATTCGCCAGTGCTCTGGACAGGGGTAACAAAACCCTGAAGGACGCGGTGGAAGGCATCGCCAATATCATCTCATCACCTGGCCTGATCAATCTTGACTTCCAGGATATCAAGAAGGTCATCACCACAGGCGGCGGAGCCATGATGGGTACAGGATGCTGCAATGGAGAGCACAGGGCCTCCGAGGCTGCCAGCAGAGCCATCTCAGACCCTCTTCTGGAGAATGTGTCGATCGAGGGGGCCAAATCGCTGCTGATCAGTGTGCAGGCGTCCTCCAGCATGAGGTTCTCTGAGTTCCATGAGGCTGTGCAGATAGTAACACAAGCCGTAGGACCACAGGCAGATGTATCTCTGGGTTCAAGCCTTGTTGAGGAGATGGAGGACAGACTCAAAGTCACAGTTATCGCTACAGGGTTCGGTGAGATCGAAGAGATCAGCGAGCATGAGTCTGAAATGCCCCTTTTGAATCGAACACCATCTGAGGTCATTTCCGGGAGCGGTTCGATGAGGGGATTCAACCAGGAGCACTCCAGAACAGCGGTCGAGGCGAAGAAGAGCAAGCGGACGAAGCCTCCTGCATGGATGGAGCTGCTGAGTGACTAAGTAGATACAGGTCATGATTTTGAGGCGAGATGTAGCATAGGAGTGCTTGTTATCATATATTACCCGCATCTAAGAACGGGGGTAATTATTAATGAGCCGACGTCCAGCATCCAGTAAATATGATGTCGCTCGACTCAAGTATATCGAGACCGAGAAGCTCTACGGAAATCTCTCCACCGAAGGCGGGATATTCGAGATCGTCCTGGCATCGCCAAAGGGATACGGTCCCGCGATGTCATCTCTGCGTTTCCAGAACTTTTTCAGACAGCTCGCATCGTGGCCCGAGACATCCTGCGAGAGAGCATTCTACCCTCCGGCTGATGAGTACCATTGGCGCTCAAGGTACGGGCATCCGGCTGTAACGCTTGAGACGGGGAAGTCCATTCGCAGGTCTGATCTGCTTGCATTCAGTCTCTCCGATGAGTCGGAGTACCTGAAGGTTCTGCAGATGATGGAGCTTGCCGGAATGGAGCTGCGCTCTGAGAAAAGAACTGACAAGTGGCCTCTCGTTATCGTTAGCGGTATCCCTGTAACTGCGAATCCGCTGCCACTCTCTATGTTCATGGACGCCTTCGTTATAGGCGAGACTGACTCTTCCATTGGTCCAGTGCTGGACACTATCAAGAGCATGGGAGCGCAAGGAGCTTCGAAGAAGAAGCTTCTCAGGAGACTTGCCACGCTGCCGGGTATCTACGTGCCATCGATACACGAGATCCCGGGCAAGGTCAGTAGCATTATGCGTCAATGGGCTGGCTCGGATGGTATGGGAAGTACCTCCTGCGTCACCTCCCCCGAGTGTGTATACGGTGATCTGAGGATGGTCGAAATATCCCGGGGATGTCCCTTTAACTGCAAGTTCTGTCAGGTTGGATATGTAAGCCTGCCGTACCGTGAATGCAAGCTCGAGGATATCGAGGACATCATGACCTCACTATCTGAGGATGGCAGTATCGTACTGACTGCCTGCTCTCCGAAATCGCATCCCGAGATAAGAAGCATCATCAATTCGGCAGCGAAGTGCAAATTGGAAGTTAAACTCAGCTCCCATAAGACTGAGAGCTCCGCAACAATGGAGGATCTGGCTCACGACCTGAAGGAATACAGCATCATACTGGCACCCGAGACCGGGTCGGACTCATTGAGAAAGATTATCGGTAAGAAGCTGACGAATGAGAGACTTCTAACCTCGCTGGAGAGACGACTGAGCAAGGAGAATCGCTCAGTACGGATCTATTTCATGATCGGAATGCCATTCGAGACCGACCTTGATAGGGCTGCGATCATCGAGTTCGTAGCCGCTGTAAGAAAGCTAACTGACAAACCGATCCAGGTTGTCCTCAAGCCCTTCGTACCAAAACCATGGATGGCTTTCCAGTGGTCCGCAATGGCGAGACCCGATAATCTGAGGAAATGGATCGACACCATAACCACAGGACTGAAGAAGCTCAAGAAGATCAAAGTTCGAAGTGGTGATCCGAGGGAGGCCCACATCCAGGCTCTTCTGGCAAGGGGAGACCGCAGCATCTGCGGTGTCCTGGAGGACAAACTGACGGGAATGGGCTGGAATACCGCTTTTGAGAATGCAGGTATTGATATGAGATGGGTCTTCAGGGAACTCAAACCAGAGAGCTCTTTCGGCTGGGATTTCCTGAATATGGGCTTTGGGCACACAAGACTTTCAAGAGAGTACCAGGCCTCTGTCTCCGCCCATCTGAATCGAATGAAGGCGATGGAGAAGGATCTGGAGAAGGAAGTGGAGGAGTAGCCCTTCGGGGATAGGATATTGCTCAGTATTCATAAAGAAGAAGCGGGAGTCCGATGGACTCCCGCTTACTAGTTGCTGGATATGTCAGTCAGATCCTCTGTGCCTTGCCCGTCTTAATGCAGGTAGTACAGATCTTGACCTTCTTGAGCTTGCCGTTAACGAGAACCTTGGCTGATTGAAGATTCGGCTTCCATACATGCTTGGTTCTGCGAGTGGAGTGACTCACTCGGTTACCGACTGATGGACCTTTGCCACAAATATCACATTTCCAGGACATGATCATTCGCTCCTAGTTTGACGAGTTTCGGATAAGAGTTGATTAAATAATCGAATAGCCCCTCTTAGGCAACCCCGGACTTGACAGTTCAGAGTACTGAAACATAGTATCAATTCGCTTAGACCGTGGGGGCGACAGGTCTCGACGGGTTCGTAAGTGGTTTGCAGGTTGCATGCCGAGGTGCCGCTGCCTCGTAAAACTGGCGGTATGTTACAATTGCCGCGTAAATAACGGCACGCCACCCTGACAAACAGGGGTGGCCGTCTGCCCCGGCATTGCTCTCCGGCCGGGGGTCAGGCGCAAGATGGAGGGCTGGCCGTGAAGTCCTGCTTCCGGGCGTAAGCGGCGAGATTAATGGGAGCTGGTCCAGACAAGGCCGTCCGGAGCCGAACCTGGATGAGATTTAATCCGGCCTAAGCATGTAGTAGCCTATGAGCCCTTGTTCCCGGACGCGGGTTCGAATCCCGCCGCCTCCACCACCAATAGGGTCGGGCTTCACTTTCGATAGTAGATTGTCCAAAATCCATTAAAAGCCTCTATTTTGAGTTCCTGTATTCCAGGGGTTGAATGTGCGTCTCAATGAGAGTACACTGTTTGCATGAGACAGACATTTCGCCTTGATTCACCGGGAACGCTCCATCATGTCATCTCCAGGGCAGTAGATGGGAGAATGGTGTTCTCTCCCTGGGAGCATGCTAACGACTTCATTCAGAGACTGGGAAAATTAGTTCTCGAGGGAACCATGAAGGTTCACGCCTGGACACTCATGGGGAATCACTTTCATCTACTCGCCGAACCCTGCACAGAAGGACTGTCTGTAAATATGCAGAGGCTATTGACTGGATTCGCGGCAAGGTACAATCTCCGTGAGGAGAGGCAGGGCCACGTGTTTCAGGGGCGTTTCACGTCCATTCTGGTCGAGACAGGTGACTATCTACTGGAACTGATCCGGTACATTCATCTCAATCCACTGAGGGCAGGCATCGTACGGAGTCTGGATGAATTGTCGGAATACCCGTATAGTGGTCACCTGAAAGTAGTTCGGAGTGATACAGATGCCTGGGACTGGTATGATGCTGAGCTGATTAGATCTCTGTTCAGTGATGATGAGAGTAATGGATGGAAAAGCAGTTACTTGAAATTCCTTAAGAAGGAACCAATGCACACTGACATCGAGCTTGAGAAGGGAACTTTCATCCTTGGATCAAATGGAGTGCAGGCGGCTGTGAAGATGTCATGGAATTGCAGTCCAAGTGCAATGCGAATCCTTGGATCGCGGCAGTATGCAGGTCAGATATATGAAAACCTGCGAAGTATTCGTGGCCTGAGATGCAGGGATCGGATGGAGGAACACTCACTTATGGATGCCTTCCTGAAGACCGCGGCCGATGTGGGACAGATTCCTCGCAAGTCAATGAAGCAGTCAAAAGGTTCGAGGAGAGTGTCCAAAACGAGAGCTGCATTAGTAAGAGTCCTTACTGATGAGCTTGGTCTCAGCAATACGGATGTATCCGGTTATCTTCGTGTTACCCCAAGTGCTATTACCGCGATAATGAGAAGGGATCCGTCTCCCGAGGAGCTTATACTCATAAACGCGATTAAACGGTCAAATAAGTATCGAAAGTGAAGCCCGACCTGGATGAGGGCCGGGCTGTGAGCCCGGCCCCCGGAAGTTCAAGTTCAGATGGTTCCTAATCGTCCCAGGACATACCCGCCATCTGACGGTAGAGATTCCAGCGACGCGTAACCTCTTCCTGTGCCAGTTCCATGAGATGCTCTGCATGTTCCGGCTTCGTGATGGTAAGGCTCTTGAAGCGCCCCTCGTTGTATGCGAAGTCCCTGAAGGCTATTGAGGGCTCCTTGCTGTCAAGCTGGAGTGGGTTCTGATCGATACCGATCCTTCGCGGATCGAAGCGGAGGAGCGGCCAGAAGCCGGATTCAACAGCCTTTTTCTGTTCGTCCAGGCCGAGTGTCATATCAATGCCGTGGGCGATGCAGTGGGTATAGGCAATGATGATACTCGGTCCATCAAAGCTCTCTGCCTCTGCAAATGCCTTCACGGTCTGATTGTAGTTGGCCCCCATGGCGATCTGTGCCACATAGATGTTGCCGTAGCTCATCGAGAGCATGGCGAGATCCTTCTTGGGCTGAGGTTTTCCGGAGTCTGCAAACTTGGCTACAGCAGCCAGAGGTGTGGCCTTGGAGCACTGTCCACCGGTATTGGAATAGACTCCTGTATCCAGAACCAGGACATTGACATTCTTGCCTTGAGCCAGCACATGATCAAGACCGCCGTAGCCGATATCATACGCCCAGCCATCTCCACCGATGATCCAGACGCTCCTGTGAACGAAGTAGTCCGCGACGCTCTCGAGCAGTCTTGCCTCTGTAGTATCGATGCCTGCAAGAGCTCCTCTCAAGGCGGCGATCCTGCCTCTCTGCTCAGCGATCTCAGTCTCAGAATCCTGCTTCGAGCCTGTGAGTGCTTCGACGAGGTTCACATCAAGACTCGGCGCGAGTTTCCAGAGAAGCTCCCTTGCCTGCTGGGAATGCTTGTCGGCTGTGAGCCTGAAACCGAAACCGAATTCAGCAGCATCCTCGAAGAGACTGTTGTTCCATGCAGGTCCCCTGCCGTCAGGGTTCTTGCTGTAAGGAGTGGTAGGCAGATTACCGCCGTAGATGGAGCTGCAGCCGGTGGCATTGGCGATGACCGCCCTGTCACCGAACATCTGGGAGAGGAGCTTCACATATGGCGTCTCGCCACAGCCTGCACATGCTCCTGAGTACTCGAAGAGTGGCTGCAGAAGCTGTGAACCCTTGATGCTTCCCACCTTCAGCTGACGCCTGTCATAGTCAGGTATTCCAAGGAAGAAACTGTAATTCTCTCTCTCAGGGACCCTGAGAGGTTTCTGGTAGGCCATGTTAATGGCCTTTCTGTCGGGGGACGCTTTGTCCTTGGCGGGGCAGGCATGCACGCATGTTCCGCATCCGGTGCAGTCTTCAGGGGCCACCTGCACGGTGAAAGCCATCCCCTTGAACTCACCGCCTTTTGCCTCTGTGGACTTGAATGTCTCGGGTGCTTCTTCGAGGAGTTCGCCGTTGTAGACTTTCATCCTGATCGCCGCATGGGGGCAGACCAGACTGCAGATGCCGCACTGGATACAGAGATCCGATTCCCATACCGGGATATCCATAGCGACGTTCCGCTTCTCCCACTGGGTTGTCCCTGTAGGCCAGGTTCCATCTGCGGGCATGTCTGAAACAGGAACCTCATCACCATTCATGCTGATGATCCTGGCAGTCACCCTCTGTACGAACTCCGGAGCCTCTGCGGGGACCGTTGGCGGTAGCTCCAGGGTGCTGGTCACTACATCGGGATAGTCGACCTGGAAGAGGCTTGCAAGTGTCTGATCGACGGCATGGAAGTTCTTCTCAACGATCTCAGAGCCCTTCTTCCCATAGGTCTTCTTAATGGCATCCTTGATCCTCTGGATCGCCTCGTCCTTGGGTAGAACACCCGAGATGGCGAAGAAACAGGTCTGCATGATCGTGTTGATCCGCACGCCCATACCAGTCTCTTTCGCCACACCGTAAGCATCTATGACGAAGAACTTAAGCTTCCTGGCGATCATCTCCTTCTGCACAACTCGCGGGAGAGTGTTCCATACTTCCTCAGGTCCGAAAGGACTGTTCAGGAGGAATGTAGCGCCATCTGCCGCGTAGCTGAGCATATCGTACTTCTCGAGGAAGATATCCTGGTGGCATGCAACGAAGTCAGCACTGCTCACAAGACAGGTCTGTCTGATGGGCTTCGGTCCAAAACGGAGATGACTCACTGTACGGGCGCCTGCCTTTTTTGAGTCGTAGACGAAGTAGCCCTGGGCGTAGTTATCAGTCTCTCCACCGATTATCTTGATGCTGTTCTTGTTGGCACCGACAGTACCATCTGAACCGAGGCCGAAGAAGACCGCCTGTACTGTTCCAGGTGATGGGAGGCAGAGCGTACCCACCTCGATTGAAGTATTGGTCACATCATCGTTGATACCTAGTGTGAAGTGGTTCTTCGACTCAGGTTTTCTGACCTCGTCGAATACCGCCTTGACCGAAGCTGGTGTGTATTCCTTGCTGGAAAGGCCGTACCTGCCGCCAATGACCTTGACGCTGTCCATGCCGTTTTCCCGAAGTGCTGCCAGAAGGTCAA
>JAOZQW010000027.1 GCA_029932015.1 Candidatus Fermentibacteraceae bacterium | reverse complement strand
TTCTTCATAATGGAGCGGTAACTGGCAGAGGCGATGTTAGTGAAAGAAAGCAATCCGACTCTGATTAAGGAAGCATGGTCCTGGCTTAAGCCGGTCCAGATGATACATCTTGCCACATTGGATGGCTCCCTCCCCAGAGTAAGACCTGTCAGCCTCATCTTCGACGAGGGCAAATTCTGGACCTGCACCGGAACGAACGACTCAAAGGTCAGGCAGCTGGAGCAGAATCCAGGCTTTGAGTTCTCACTGATGCTGGAGAAGGACGACAGCAGAGGAACTCTCCGCTGCTCAGGAAATGCCCTGATAGTTACGGACTCAGATGTGAGAAGTATGATGGCTTCGAAGATACCCTTCTTCGACAGCTACTGGGAGACTCCAGAGGATCCCACTTTCTGCCTGATCGAGCTGCATGTGGAAGATGTCGAATTCATGAGACCAGGCGATATGACTTCAACCCGCTTCAAAGTCGTACCATTTACGCTTTAATTCGCAGGGGAAGCGATCGAGACTTCGCTTATAAGCGTAAGTGGTACAAATTATCTACGGGGCTTCCCGCGAGGTATCAATGTATCTCCTTAACTAAGCCGACTTATTCAACTCTGTTCAGATTGAATGGTCTTCCCGCCGCAGGCAAGGATCAGCACCATGATAGCCAAAAAGACCACGAGTTTAAGTTTCATGCTTCCTCCATTGATTGGATCCGCTCCCAACCAGGTAACCCGGGCTGTCTGCGCCGTAGCGGAACTGCCTCATGTTCATCCCGATCTCTCCTCCAATCATTCCGGCAGGAGATCCGCGACCAGCCTGTCTATTTCATCCACCATGTACAGCGGCAGTGAGAGCAGGTCGAACTGCACCGGTCGACTGCCTCCCCATCCGTCTGCCAGACGGTGCTCCACTCTCTGCAGGGACGGGGGGTTCGCGTCGAAGCGTACTGCCAGAGGAACGCTCTTTTCCTGCACGAACCGCATCAGGGACTTCATGCTGCCGGAGCTACCCGCCTTGACCTCCACCGGTACTACTGACCGGCCACCCTCAACCAGGAAGTCCACCTCGGCGTTGGAACTCCGACCGCTCCTGAGCCAGTAATGCAGAGAAGGCCTCTCCCAGGAGGGTCGGCGAAAGAGAAGATGCTGTGCCACGAACTGCTCAGCCAGTCTCCCCCGATTGATGAAGTCGTGGTCCAGCATCATATCTCCGGATATCCGGGAAACCCCGGTCATGTGAGCCATCAGGCCAACATCCAGAAAGAAGAGCTTGTACACAGAAGGGCGCACTTCAGAGCTGAGCGGGAGACCGTTCCCCGCGGAATGCACTGCAGGGAAGATGACTCTGGCATCGCACAGCAACTCGATGGCTGTTCGAACGGCTGCCGCCCGACGGTCTGCAGCTATCTTCGTGTAAACGGCCTTGTCTCCCCCCCTGGCCGGAACCCAGTCGAACACCCTCCGAAGCAGCAGCAGGTCTTCCCCGGATGCGTACTTCACAAAATCATCACGATAGGTATTCAGGATGGATGCGTGTACCCTTCCCACCTCCATGGAGTCTCCCGTGGCGACAAAACGGGCAACCGCCTCCGGCATGCCACCCACGATCAGGTACTTCCTCAACACTGAGAGCAGCTTCCCGTGCGCCGCCTGCGGGAAGGGTTTGCCCGGGATCCAGCTCCGCATCAGCTCGCGTTCCATATCGAAGGATCCCTGTGCTCCCAGGAACTCCCGGTAAGTCAGCGGTCCCATGAACAGATACTCCATCCGCCCCACTGGCATGGAGATGTTTCGCCGCCCCAGCGCCACCTCCAGGAGTGACCCTGCAGCCACGAACCGCAGATCTGGCCGGTGCTCACGGAGATACCGCATAGCCTGCAGCGCTGAGGGGGCAGCCTGCACCTCGTCCAGGAAGACGATGTCCCCCCCCGCAGGAACAGCTCCAGCGGTGAAAAACAGTTCTTCCAGAATGCGCTCCGCGTCATTAGTAGCGAAGGACCGCTCCAATTCAGGATGCTCCTCAAGGTTCACCTGCAGAACCTTCGCGCCTCTGCCAGCAAGGGAAGGCAACTGGCTCACGGCTGTGGTCTTGCCCACCTGCCTGGCCCCTCTCAACACCAGGATTTTAGGCTCGACGCTCCGCTGCCAAGCTTCGATCTGCAGTAATACATCCCTGTATATCATCTTTATTCCCGTCGAAACATACCCTAATTTTGTCAATCTTCTTGTCCATATATAGGGTTATATTACCTCTCCAGCAAGGAGACAGCATGCAATCTTCAAGCCAATCACAGAAGTTCATGCGAATTCTCACAGTGAACAGTTGACCAAGCAATATAGGAATATTACTATATTGCTATGAAAGAACTCAGAGAACTCGCGGATCTGCACAGGGCACTCTCATCGGTAACGCGACTGCGCATACTGAGGATGCTCATAGACAGTCCCATGTGCGTAAACGCTATCACAGCCAGATTGGATATAAGCCAGCCCTCCGTATCCCAGCACCTGGCTATCCTTGAAAGGGTCGGACTCGTCTCCGGTCACAGGGACGGCTGCAGGATCCATTATGGCCTTGATACGGATAACATGCAGCAGATAAGAAATACACTGGTGGAAATCCCCTATAGGAACGCGGATCTCGATGAAGAACGGTGAACGGTCCAGGACCGGCAACAGGCCCAAGGGCGCCAGATCGGTGAAGACGGGCGGGAAGGGCCCGGGCATGGACCGGACAACCGAACCTATATGGCCATTACTTAAAAGACTAGCGCATTACATAAAGCCGCACGTAGGCCTCTTCGCGGCCACCGTCTGCGCCGCTGCCGGCGCTGCGTTCCTGGAACTGCTTCCCGCCTTCATCATTCGCGCAGTAATAGACAAATGCATACTGGGGGAAGAGGGCCATCTCATCTGGATGTGGGCGGCGGGGCTCATTGCGGTCTCACTGGTGCAGGGAGGCGTGGATTTCCTGAGGCTATACCTGACCGCTCTGGTGGGACAGAAGATAGTCTTCAGGATAAGGAACGATCTTTTCTCTCACCTGAACAGACTCTCCTTCTCGTTCTTCGACCGCGCAAGGACAGGCGATCTTATGTCCAGGGTCACATCGGATACAGATGTTCTCAGCATGTTCTTCGGCCGCGCCGGAATAATTGTCCTTACCAATGCCCTGTTCCTGCTGGGCATCATGGTGGTGCTCTTCTCCTGGAACTGGCTCCTCGGCCTCATATACGCCGCACTGTTACCGGTGATGATCATGACTATACGGGTCTACGCCCTGCGGGTCAGACCAGCCATGGGCAGAGTCCGGAAAACCCTGGGACAGCTGGGATCGATCCTCCAGGGGACACTTGCCGGAATCATGGTTGTAAAGGTATTCGGTGGGGAGAAGTACGAAGAGGAGCGCTTCGACCACTCAAGCAGCAGGAACTTAAGCGCCGGTGTGGAGGCTGTGAAAATACAGTCGCTATGGATGCCTTTCATGAATGTTCTAATAGGGTTTGGGACGGGGCTGATAATCTGGGTTGGGGGATACGGCGTCATCAGAGGCAGTGTTTCCCTGGGCACGCTCATCGCCTTTACAACCTACATCGGCATGATACTGCGGCCGGTAAGGCAGACGGGGATGATGATGAATGTGGTCATGAGATCCCTGGCAGCATCGGAGCGCATCTTCGAAGTGATGGACACTAACCCGGAGATATCTGACTCCCCCGACGCAGTTCCCCTTCCCCCCATCGAGGGTAAAGTGATGTTCAACGGAGTCTGTTTCTCCTACGACGGAGAGCATCAGGTTCTGAAGGACATTTCGCTGGAAGCGCTTCCCGGTGAGATGGTGGCCGTGGTCGGCCCTTCAGGGGCCGGCAAAAGTACTCTGGTCCACCTGATCCCAAGGTTTTACGATGTGGACAGCGGTTCTGTTACTATTGATGGTCATAATGTCATGAAAGTCACCCTGGACAGCCTTCGTGCTCATGTAGGCATAGCTCTCCAGAGCGTATTTCTGTTCGATACATCGGTAAGGGAAAACATCGCCTATGGAAGTCCCGGCGTCTCCGACAGGGAGATCGAGAGAGTGGCCCGGACCGCACAGATCCATGATTTCGTGTGCTCCCTTCCCATGGGGTACGGAACCCCTGTCGGCGAAAGGGGAATACGCCTCTCCGGGGGTCAACGTCAGAGGATAGCACTGGCACGGGTTCTCCTGCAGGACCCGAGGGTCCTGATACTGGACGAACCCACATCAAGCGTGGATGCTGCTACGGAAAGGAAGATGCGGGATGCCTTTGAGAATGCCAGGGAGGGGCGCACCACCTTCGTAATAGCCCACAGGTTCCGCACTGTCAGACACGCAGACAGGATCATCGTCATGAAGGATGGCGTTGTCGCGGAAACAGGATTACCGGATGATGGCAAGACGGCACATGAGATGCTCATGGAGGTCGGGGGTCTTTACAGCACACTCTATTCGCTGCAGTTCACAAACGGGCGGGAACCATGAACATCAGGGGAGGCTTCATGGGCCGGCTGCAGCGGGAGGAAGCCGATTTCAGAATCTCCAGCCTCCGGAAGGGCTCACTACGTCTGATCGCCCATTATGTGCGCCCCTACCGAGGTCGGGTACTTCTGGCGGTACTTCTGATGCTGCTTTCCACTGCGGCCTCGCTTGCCATGCCCCTAATGGCCAGGATTGCGGTTGACAGTTACATAATCCCCGGCGACCTGAAGGGACTGACAGTACTGGCGCTGGCCTACCTGCTGTTGAATGCTGTCTTCTGGCCTGCTCTGTACGGTCAGGGCTATCTCTCCGGGTGGGTGAGCCAGCGGGTGGTCTACGACATCAGGAAGGACATGGTGAGGAACGTTCTCCGCCGGTCCATCGAATTCCACAGACGGGAAAAGGTAGGACAGGTGATGTCGCGGATTACCAACGACGTGAACAACGTTGCTGACTTCGTGTCCACGAGTCTCATTCACTTTTTCAACGACATATTGACTGTCTGCGGAATCATCGTTGTCATGGCGCTTCTGGACCTGCGTCTTACCATTGTGACCATGGTAAGCGTTCCCGTGGTGGTGGTCAGCTTCAGTTTCCTGGCCAGGAGAATGCGCAACGCCTACATACATGTGCAGCAGGAGATGGCGGCTGTGAACACCGGGGTGGAACAGGGAGTGGTTGGCATGAAGGTGACCCAGTCCCTTTCCAGGGAATCCTTCAACATCGAGCAGTTCGAGATGCTCAGCCTCAGGAACATGAAGGCGAACCTGCGCACAGCGGTTCTCTTTGCCTCGCTCTTCCCTGTCATGACCGTCAGCAATATGCTCAGCGTGGCCCTGGTGATAGGCTACGGAGGATCACTGGTTGCCGGCGGTACCATGACCATAGGAGTGATCCTCGCCTTCCTGGGCTATGTGAACAGATTCTTTGGTCCGGTCAGGGAGCTGAGCCTTGTATACAACTCGCTTCAGGCAGCAGCGGCTTCACTGACAAGGATAGGCGAGTATCTGGTCGGGGAACCAGAAATACCCGAACCTGACCGGCCTGAGGAGCCTGATGGTGGTTTCAAAGGGCGCATTAACGTAAGAGATGTGACCTTCTCCTATGGAGAGGAACCGGTGCTGAGGGACATCGACCTGACGGTGGAGCCTGGCGGCACACTGGCAGTGGTGGGTCCCACCGGCGCGGGTAAGAGCACGCTGGCGCTGCTCCTGGCCAGGATATACGATCCGGATGAAGGGAGCATAGAGATCGATGGGACGGACCTGAGGAATATCTCTAACGAAAAGCTGAGAAGTCTTGTGACCATCGTCCCTCAGGATACCTACCTCTTCCCTGATACGATAAGGGAGAACATCCGTTACGGTAATCCAGTCGCCACAGATGCCGAAGTGGAAAATGCGACCCGTCTGGTTCAGGCCCATGACTTCATTAAAAGCCTTCCTCATGGTTACGAAAGCCAGGCTGGCGAAGCCGGGGGGCTTCTCTCCGGAGGCCAGAGACAGCTGATAGCCCTTGCAAGGGCGGTACTGGCCGACCCCCTGATACTGGTCCTGGATGAAACCACGGCACACGTGGACGCTCTCACCGAACAGAAGCTTCAGGAGGCCATGTCAGAAGTATCAAGGGGAAGGACCACCGTGATCATTGCCCACAGATTCACCACTGTCAGGAATGCCGACAGAATGGCACTGATGGAGGAGGGCAGTATTACTTCGGTCTCCTCCCCATCTGATTTTGCTGGAATGTTCCAGTGAAATCATCGTATGAATGATAGAAATCCGTTGAGCCCGCATCACCTCACACATTCCCCGGAGCGCACCCTCCCCCTGAAGCGGGGAAGCCGTTCTACTCAACTCTATTCAGAGTGAATGGTCTTCCTTCCATATCGAAGCTGAAAGCGTCATCACCATCGAACACCACCCCCAAAGCACCCTCCAGATTCCCATCGTCATCGTAGATGGTCAGGGTGATCACGAGTGTCCGTTTCATGCTTCCTCCCATGGATAGGATCCACTCTACTGTCATTTACCCTCACTCCGCCGTTCCGAAGAATGGATGACCGGCTGCCTACTGCAGTGATTCCAGCGCTTCCCTCCCGGCCCCGGGCAGGACCTGTTCGCGCAGGTACAGAGCCTGAGGATGAGTCGGATCAGCCGCCAGAATCCTGTCGACATCCTCCAGAGCTCTGGAGAACATGCCCAGCTCGGCGTAACTGTTCGCGCGGATGAGCAATGCGGTCAAATTGCCGGGATCGAGCGCGATCTCCGCTGACATATCCTCAATGACTTCCTCGAGACGCCCCAGATTCACGTTGGCGAGCCCCCGAACGAAGTGCGCCTCGTGATGCTCAGGCTCGATCTCCAGCAGCCTGTCGATCTCCTCGATACCTCTTTTCCATTCATCCTGGGCAAGGAACAGGGAGATGTTGAATACGAGGGTCTGCACATTGTCCGGGGTCTGCTCCAGTATCTCAGTGAAATCGATTTCCGCCTGGCCAATATCACCTAGAAGATAGCTCACCGCTCCCCGGTAGCACTGGAATTCGGTGTTATCAGGAACCATCTCCAGAGCCTGCTCGACCAGCACCAGCGCTTCGGCATACTCCCCCAGCACTATCCGGTTCAATCCCTGTCGGAAGACCGCCTCCGACTCGGTCTCTACCGTCCTCCGTTCCCGCACAAGGCGGAACCCGACGTTTGATAGCATGCTATTGTACTCCTGGGAGCCCCTGGTCGCGGATCTGCAGTCGGATATTTCGTAGCTGAACGCCCCTCCGCGATGGACTGCCTTCCATTCCACTACTTCCTCAAGATCCTGCAGGTCATGTCCGATGAAGGGACTCCCGTCTCTGGGCATATTCCATAGGTCGGGCTGAAACCAGTCAGAGCACCACTCGCACACATTGCCCGCCATATGGTAAAGTCCCCATGCGTTAGGAAGCCGGGTTCCGACCGGCTGTATCCCTGAGGCCGGGGCATGCGGTTCGGACCACTCCACGACGAAGGCATTCCTGTTGTACCAGCAGTACGGATCAGCCGCCTCCCTCGAACTCTCATTCCCCCAGTAGAACTCAGTTTCGCTGCCGGCCCTGCAGGCGTACTCCCATTCCGATTCCGAGGGCAGCCGGTAAACGAAAGATGAATCAAGATCATTGAGACGGTCGATGAACTCCCAGCAGTTGACGATGCTTACGTAATAAACCGGGAAGTCTGCTCCGACTCCCCTGAGGTACCAATCGGGTCCAGCAGCATCACGGAGATCCTGTATCGTCGTCCCCATCACAGTCTCCCACATGCCCTGCGTAACTTCAGTGGACATGATCTCGAATGATTCGATATGCACCTGAATGCGAGGGAGTTGATCAGCACTGGTGTAGTGAGAGCTGGGGTCGCCGCCCATCCAGAACTCCCCTGCGGGGATCGAGATGAACTCCATGTCCGTCGGAAGCGACAGGGCGAGAGTAATGGCTGGGATCAGCACAAGCAAGTACAATAGTCTCATATGAAGGATCTCCTCTCAGAGGGCTGGTCTGGCAGAATCATCCCGGACCCGCCCTGGTGCCGACCTAATGGCCCTCCCTGACGGCCATAAGGTTCTCGACCTCGTCGAAGCGTTCTCCCCAGGAGTTATAGACTGCAAGCGAGATGCCCTCGGCATCAGCATGGAAGACCAGAATATTCTCCTGCGATGAGAAGCGGTACACGGACGGGTCCGCCGTTTTCCAGTGGGCGTTCCAGGGCGTGATCTGCTCGGCATAGTATGGAGCTCCCGCCCCGCCGGAGGTGATGTACCATGTGGGACGATCCAGGGGCAGTGGAGAAATGTTCTCCCCCCGCTCTGCGATGATCCCGTCTCCGTCGGAATCGTCACCCATCGTCCCTACTGGGACCGTATCGTCGATGAGTATACGGTAGTAGGCGTGCTCGTCGGCCCCCAGCACCGCGGCCACCTTGCTGCTCGCGGCGATGGCCAGGGCAAGCTCGTTACGCATCTCGATGATGCCGAAGGACTCCGGCTCCATTCGCCCTTCCACCATGGAGTATGCCCTGACCCGATTATCGCCATGGTACCACATGGCATCCCCGGCGTGCCCCCCGCAGGGGAACATGGGCTCCTGCGCCATGAGAAGTATGTAGTCCACCGTGGGATCCACTTCTGCTGAATCGAGCTGCTCCTCTATCCAGTCCAGCTGGTCCCTCATCACGTAACCCTCGGGACAGCCGCCCAGGACAGTAGGGTCACTGGAATACCAGTAGTTGTCGTTGAAGCAGATCACAAGCACCCGCCCCCACTGCCAGATGAACACATTCTCACTGTAGGCAGGCCTTCGGGGATCGGACGGCTCCGGACCGTTCAGGGGCTGAACCAGCTCGTCGCCGAAAACCGCTTCGGTACTCTCGGTGGGGTAGGGCCAGCGGTCGATCTCGAGCACATTGTCTCTGTCATCCCGGAACACCCTGAGGAGAGCCTCGTGGTTCCCCAGGGCGGTGAGGACCGGAGACTCGTGCCAGAATCCGCCCATTGTGTACTTCCAGGCCCACAGCTGGGTACGAAAATCATCGGGACTCGAGGTGTAGCCACTAACCAGGTCCCCGCCCTGAAGAAAGAACTCCGCCCCATGGTTCCGGGCCAGAGCGGTGAGTCGTGAGAGCGTCTGGTGGTTCACCCCCATCAAGGCCACTTCTCCTGTGCCTACTCCCTGCCTGCTGTCCCCGGCGTACGCGAAGGTGAACTCCCCCTCGCCCGCTAGAGGCGGCGTGCGGAACCGATGCCGTGCGACCTGAATCCCGTCCAGCAGCACGTCGTAGCCATACTCGGTATCCGGGGCCAGACCTTCCAGGTGTATGAAATGACGCTCCGAAGAAGCGCTGAAGACCGTGTCCGGACCGCCATCGAGCACGATGGATGCATCGGATGCCCGGTCAGCCGTGAACCAGACCGTCACCGAGCCGGGCTCCGTACTGCCGGCCATGCTCACGAAGGGACCCTCCATCAGCGAAGTGGCCCTCTCTATCAAACCGTCATTCACCCGGAAGCCCACCAGCATGTCGAAGGTCCCGAGCCTCCTGTCGATGCCCTGCGACTCGGAGTAGAGTTCGGCCCTGACCATCAGCCGTCCCGAATCGGTCCATTCATCAGCATTGTAGGGTTCCGAAAGGAGACCTGCTGCATCGATCACTGCCCTGCCCCTGGTTACCTGCACACTCCTGCGGAGGCGACCGTAGGATAACCCTGTCTCTGCATCCTCGAAGGGGTAAGGTCCATAGTACACCCTTCCGTAAATCATCGAGGGGGCTATGACCCGGCCATCCGTGGCGGTTATCGTAAGACCGGTCAGATCGAAATGAAGCCCGTCCCGGTACCCGCCGCTCACCGCACTGTGGAGGTCCCGCAGGGTCAGCGTGTTCCGCACGCCGTAACGGGCCATCTCCTGCAGACCAGCCCGGGCGGGGTCGGCAATAACTGAGGGAGGTGTTACCTCGCTTACGAACTCACTTGTGATCCTCCCTGGAGCCGCTGTCTGGACAGCCCCTTCCAGGTCTCCCGGCTCGTCCGAGCAGGATGCGATGAAGAACACCAGCGTGATGGCGATCAGGAAGAACATCCATATGGGTCTGACGGTCATGTGTCCTCCTCTGGTGTTTTCAGATTCCTGAACATACTCCCGAAAGCCCGGTTCAGCGATGTAACAAGTGCGCTCGATCGTGCTTCTCTGATTCAACGGGCACCCATCATGGATGTGCTTGCCACGCGATAAATCGGATTGGCGTACAACCTGACCGGAGTGATAGAGGCTCAGTTCTAAGCCTTATCTTTACACCGGTTCACCGGGTGGTCCAGAGCTGCTCTCCTCCGAGTCCCACACACACCCCATACGCGCCTGAACCAGTCGCGGTATCACCAGCAATCACAGCGAGTCCGTCAGGGGAGATATCCATTGCCACGGGGGTGAAGCCATCAGTGAATCGATGACTCCACGAGACTGCACCTGAACTATCCGTGGTACATATCCATGTCTTCTGTCCTTCGAGAGAGGAGTCGGTCCCGCAGAGGACGAAGCCGCCTTCCGGAACGGCATCTATCAGCTCCGCGCCGAACAATCCATCAAGCGCGAAGGGCCATGACCTGCCCGTATCGCCACCCGGGAGCAGTTCGACCATCACCAGCGTATCCAGGCTGCCTGCTACCGGCTCAAGAGTCCATGCAGATAGGAATCCCGCATCGGTGCTCCACAGCCCAACACTGGAGAACGCCCCCTGTACCTCCAGGTCCTCGATAGACCAGCCGGACACTTCACTGCCTTCTCCGTTCAGCATCACTGCCGCGTTCTCATCAACCAGGGTAACCGTACTTGCAGTAACTGCGCAGCCTCCATCCGGAGCAGCGCACATGCTGCTGTAGAAGGGATGTGCCGTCGGTATTGCGTGAGTCTTCCAGATGGCTTCACCATCGGGTGAAACACACATGACCCACAGGCCCCGCTCCTCGGACCAGGAATCCCATAAGAGAAGAAACCCGCCGCCCGGTATCTCCAGCAGCTCATAAGGAGAGTCGTAGCAGAATCCATCCTCTATCAGCTCCCACTCCAGAGTTCCGTCCTGATCGTAGCTTCTCAGGGCTACTCCAGTGTAGCCTGTACCGGTCTCGGCCACCGCGGCACAGCCGCCGTTCTCAATGGAAATGAGCCTGCAGGAAGCTGCATCATCACGCACGGTGGCCAGAGTATCGACGAAGCTTGCTTCCCCCTCTGAGTCTATCCGGCTCAGGAGAATCGCATCACTGCCATCAATGTGTACAGATGCGGTCGCCAGCCACGCACCACCGTCCGGTGCAGCACAGACATCGAGCACCAGACCGGGGATCTCCCCCCCCGGATCAGCAAGTACTGCTGCAGTCATAGTCATCAGAGCAGCCGCTACACGAAATGCCATAATTCACTCCTCTCGGCTTCCTGTGCAATATGTTCCGCTCCGTCTCTGCGACAAGCCTTTCGAGATACTCGATGTACACTTCATAGAACCCGCACTATCTCCCTCTGGCGGACACACACTTCTCTTTATTTCTGCTTGTCCAACCAGGTGTTATCATGTATGATAATAGCATGAAAATGAATTTGTCCATTTCGGAGAAGCTCAGGAAGCGCAGACATGAGCGCACATTATCCCTGACGGAACTCGCCAGGCTTGCCGATACTTCGCCCGCAACGCTTTCCAGATACGAGAACGGCTGGACAAGGTTCGAGGTTTCAACGCTGAGAAAACTCGCAGCAGCACTGGGCTGCAGGCTGAAGATCGAATTAGAACCCATTGAAGGGCTGAACAGACCCGACATCAACAAAGACGAGATCATCGACGGGCTCAATCGACTGTTCTGGGATTGCGACTTCAACTCGGAGGTACTCGAGGAGTATCCAGTCTGGGTAGTGGAGAGAGTGCTGGAGTTAGGCAAGCTCGAAGATGTTCATAACCTCCAGATCCTCATGGGCCGCTCTCTATTCCTCGAATCCGTTCAGAGAACCACCAGGTTGTCCGGGAAGGCAGTGGCTTTCTGGAACAGCATTCTTAGAAAGGAGGGTATGGAATGCATGAAAAAGTCCTCTCGACAAGCAGCATGGAACTCCTGAGGGAAATGGAATCCAGCTCGTCATTGATTAACCCGACCTGGATACTGGCGGGAGGAACCGGTCTTGCCCTGCAGACAGGTCACAGAATATCTGATGACTTCGACTTCTTCAGGGTCGATCTCCCGGATTCGAGAGAACTCCATGAGAAGCTCAGATGCTTCGGAGATTATGAGACACTGCAGGAGTCGAAGCACACCCTGACTGTTCTCCTCCGGGGGACGAAGCTCTCTTTCTTCAAGGCTCACGCCCCTTTCCTGTTCCCTGGTGTACCCTACCGCAGCTTCAGGATAGCAGACATCCGGGAGATCGCACTGATGAAGCTGCTGGCAATAACGAACAGGGGCAGCCGCAAGGATTTCATAGACCTCTATATCATCCTTCGTGAAGAGACAACTCTACAGGATTACTTTGAAATGCTTCCCGAGAAGTACGATGCTTCAACTCTCAACACCTATAGCATTCTAAAGAGCCTGACATACTTCGATGATGCTGAGAGAGAGCCCATGCCCAGAATGCTTGTGCCGTTCAAGTGGGAGGAATGCAGGTCCTTCTTCCTCCGGGCTGCGCATTCGATCGTTCTTATCTGAACGGATTCGGGTCCCGCTAATCAGGGTCGGACGTCACTTTGATCCTTTGTGAAATCGATCACGGTGAATAGTCTTCATATACAGGCTGCTATTTCCTCGATTATAGGAGTGTAACTACCGCTTTCCCGTAGATGAATCTGCAGTATCTTGTAGGGTATAAAGTTAATGAAGTGATCCCTGACTCTCGGACAGAGAATCTCTGAATACTGATGGGGATGATGATATGCTGACATTTCTCACCATAGCGCTGGTCTTCATGGGATACATCGAGGAACGGAACGCCATCATTGCCGATGCATACGTCGGTACCGAGCTCACCGAGTTGGAGATGATGACCGATTCCCGACAGGAGCCCTGGCAGCCCTGGGCCGCACAGTACTTCCCTCTGGTTCGGGACGACTACGCGAACACGCAGCTGTTTCAATTCCTGCAGGAGATGCCCAAGGGAGTGGTGCTCCACGTCCATCCCAGCGCCAAGGGTGACTACTACGGCCTCT
>JAOZQW010000284.1 GCA_029932015.1 Candidatus Fermentibacteraceae bacterium | reverse complement strand
AAGTAGCTTACACAATAGGCAGGAAACTCCTGGATGGGGATCTGCCGGCATCAGATCTGAAGAGAATTGTGGAAGATGCCTACAATTATGAAGTGCCACTGGAGGAGGCTACTCCCGGCAAGTACGTCATGAGGCTTGATCAGGGACCTACCGCCTCCTTCAAGGACTTCGCGGCCAGGATGATGGGTCGGCTGATGCATTACTACCTGATGAAACGCAAGGGTAAACTGCTTATCCTCACGGCAACATCAGGTGATACCGGAAGCGCTATTGCGAACGCATTCTACGGACTCGACGGCATCGAGGTGGTCGTCCTGTTCCCCGAGACTGAGGTCACCGCCAGGCAGCGCAAGCAGATGAC
This sequence comes from Candidatus Fermentibacteraceae bacterium, assembly GCA_029932015.1. Classification (GTDB taxonomy): domain Bacteria; phylum Fermentibacterota; class Fermentibacteria; order Fermentibacterales; family JCC-6; genus JAOZQW01. The sequence goes on along the minus strand of JAOZQW010000284.1, from coordinate 3,173 downwards.
AACCCTTGGCAGGAATGTCCGCATCATTGCCATAGACGGTAAATTCGATGACTGCCAGGCTCTCGTCAAACGAGCCTTTGCCGACCCCGAACTCGACGCTCTTAACCTGAGTTCGGCGAATTCGATCAATATCGGACGATTGCTTCCACAGAGCATGTACTACTTCTACTCTTTCTCAAAATTGCGGAGCGGTGATCCGGAGGACGAGATAGTCTTCTCTGTCCCTTCAGGCAACTTCGGTGATCTGTGCGGTGGTCTCATCGCGAAGCGAATGGGTCTACCAGTAAAGAAGTTTGTTGTTGCTACCAATGAGAATGACGAGTTCCCGATATTCGTTCAGACAGGCGACTACTCGAAGATCGAGCCTTCGAGGAACTGCATTTCGAGTGCGATGAACGTAGGGCATCCCAGTAATATCCCCAGACTCGTCCAGCTCTACGGCGGCAGAATGGATGAGAACGGCAAGGTCATCATCCCGCCTGACATGGATCGCATCAGAGAGGATTTCTTTGCTGTCAGCGTGAATGACCGGGAAACGGAAGATATGATAAGGGAGGCATGGACCTCACACAGACTGCTGCTCGAACCGCATGGATCTGTAGGCTGGGCCGGTCTCCAGCGATACATCTCCAGTCATGAGGGGGCCGCAGATGAACTCTGTGTCTCACTTGAAACAGCTCATCCGGCCAAATTCCCTGAGAAGATACGCGAGATCCTCTCTTTCGATCCCGAACTGCCTCCAAGTCTCGAGCATGTAGAGAAGGGCGAGGAGGAGTACGGTCATCTTCCCAACGAGTATTCGGAGTTCAAGGAACTCCTGAAGACCAGTTACAGGTAGAGCGATGAAGCATATCATCATACTCGGTGACGGCATGTCCGACCGTCCGATCGCGAGTCTGGGCGGCAGGACTCCCCTTATGGTCGCGAGCAAGCCTTCCATCGATGCCCTATGTGCCAGAGGGAGATGCGGTCTCTTCGAAACCGTTCCTCCCGGCCTTCCTCCTGGCAGTGCGGTGGCAAATCTTGCTGTGCTTGGCTACGATCCTGCAGAGACCTTCAGCGGCAGGGGAGTGCTTGAAGCCGCGAGCATGGGGGTCGATCTCGATCCAGACGATATCGCAATGAGGTGCAACCTCATCTGTATCGAGAACGGAAGGATCAGGAATCATTCTGCGGGACACATATCCACGGAGGAAGCTACCGAACTGCTCAGAACTCTCAGCTCAGAGCTTGGCTCTGACATTGTTCATTTCCATCCGGGAGTGAGCTACAGACATCTGGTTGTATTGAAGAAGAGCAGCGACCTCTTCGAGTGCACGCCTCCGCATGATGTGCCCGGGCAGATGTTTGAGCCGCTCATGGTAAAACCTCTCGCGGAGGAGGCCAGCGAGACCGTGGACCTTCTGAACAGTCTCATTCTGCAGTCGCAGCAGATCCTTGCGGACCATCCCGTCAACCTCAGAAGGATCGAGCAGGGGAAGGACCCTGCCAACTCGATCTGGTTCTGGTCAGCAGGACGCAAACCCAGGATGAAGACAATGAAAGAGCTGTACGGGATAAATGGAGCAGTGATCTCGGCTGTCGATCTGGTCAAGGGTCTGGGTGTCTGCGCAGGTCTGGACATAATCGAAGTCGAGGGGGCGACCGGCCTGTACGACACCAATTACGAGGGTAAAGCGGAGGCGGCCGTCAAGGCGCTCGAGTATCATGACTTCGTTTATGTCCATGTCGAAGCCACAGATGAGGCCGGGCACGAAGGTGATGTTGACCTGAAGATCAGAACCATCGAATACCTCGATCACAGACTGGTCAGATACATCATGGAGGAGACTGCCAGAATGGATGAGGAGGTTGCGATCGCCATCACTCCTGACCACGGAACTCCATGTGAGGTCAGGACGCATGTCCACGACCCGGTGCCTTTCTTGATATTCAGACCTGATGAGATGCCCGATGCTGTCTCTCTGTACGATGAAGAGAGCGTCAGATCGGGAGATCTGGGATTGATAAAGGGCGATACTTTTATTCGAACTCTTCTCGGCAGGCGGTGGCAGGGAGAACCGAAGGTCTGAACAGCTTTATTTCTGGAAATGGTCTTTATGTGAGTATGCAGGGAATCCCTCCCGGGTCATCCGAGAGGGATTTCTCTATATCTGATTCGCTCGAATCGGCTGGTCCTACCAGTTAGCCGACTTGATTCCGCCCCAGGTATCCGCATTAAGCGAGACCCATGGATCAGGTGTCGCTGTTGTCTGTGTTACCACGAATCGGTTGTCGTAAGCAGTAAATGATGGTGCAGCGCCTGCGTTACTCTGGATTGCCACGGCCTCGTTAAGCCCTGCGAAGCCAGAGGGAACAGCCCATGTATAGGTATATCGGGCTTCGTTTGTGCCCCAGTTATCGGCGTAGGTTGAATAGTCCATGAACACAAGACAGTACCACCAGTCAGCACCTGAGGCGGGGACTTTGACCCGGCCTTCTCCAACTACGCTGGCATTGTGAGATTCCTGGCAGTTAACGGGCAGTCCCATCAGCTCGTAATTGTAGTTATAGGATGAACTCCAGGAGTCTCCTACAGTCATGGGAAACACGAACACATTCCTGCTCGGTGCAAAGACGGCTGTGATGGCCTCACCCATGGCGGTAGTATTCCAGCCGTACTGCACTGCATTGCCGCCATTCACGGCGAAGTAGCTGTACTGAGCCTCCATCGCGGGACTGTTGAAAACCTCGCAGTATTGAGCGCTGGGGAAGCTAGTGGCCCCTGGATGCCCTGCTGGAGCTTCAACGGTCACTGTCGCAGCGTTGCCCCCGGAAACCGCAGAGAAATCCCAGGAATCATCTAAAGGATCCCAGCCAGCCCAGGTACCGCCTGGTGAGTGATCGTAGGATGCAGTAAGCCCAACTTCTACATTGAAATCACCGATCACCAGCGTTAGTGCAAAAGCCAGGGCGGGAACAAGCAAGGCAAGAAAGGTCATTCTCATTGATTTCCTCCTTAAAAGATATTAATACTCAAAGATACAATCCGTCTGTCCATTCGCCAAGGTACTCATTACAAAAGATGACACAAGCTTAGTTAGTGCCCATCCAGAATTACATAATCCATTGCGATACAGCGCAGTAACCTGAGAATAGGAGGCACATTTCGGGGTTGACTCTGAACGGTGAAA
>JAOZQW010000283.1 GCA_029932015.1 Candidatus Fermentibacteraceae bacterium | reverse complement strand
GCTACCAGGTGGTAGTGTTTGACGAAGAGATCGGTGACGCGATGACCATCGAGACCATATCATGGCAGCGTGGACCAGCGGGTTCGAGTGACGCCAGCTTCAACGGCTTTGAGATCTACATGGGACTCTGTGCTTCCGACATGCTCGGAACAACTTTCGATGACAACTACATACCGGGCTCCAGAACCCTGGTCTACAAGACACCTTATCTGGAGGTCAGCGCCAACCCGGACGAGTGGATAGACATTACACTGGATACTCCATACTGGTACAATGGTGTGGACAATCTTCTCATAGAAGTGCTCTGGAATAGTGGTTCGGGCACCGTCTACGCCTATATCTGGAATACTTCGGGAACAACACCCCGCTCAGTAAAATCAGCTGTATCCTCCAGCCCTGACGGCTTCCTCTCTCCATCCCTCTCAGAGCTGATGCTGGACGGTCCAAGTGCTCTCGATCAGACCACATTCGGTGCCATCAAGGCGCTCTTTGCGGAATAGCCTGTACTGTAGAACCTGCCGGGGTGATGCATTCGGCGGGTTCTACTGTCACAGGCTGACGCTGCAGAAAGCCGATCGAGCGCTACCATTAATGATTCAATGTGTATTACAATTCCAGGTGGGATTCCTTAGAGGTCACCGCTTCGTTCCAGAAGACTCTCTGCCTCAGCGGAAGCCTGTTTATGCCATTCCGCTCTTATCATCAGGTTCCGGTGCCGGGTCAGTGACATCTCGCTCCACTCCGGCCTATCGAGCGCCAGCATGATCACACGGTCCGCCTCCTCCGTTCTCCCTTTCTGATGAAGCCATTTCGCATGAAGCCCTGCTGCCCTGAAGGCCGCACGCGCATTGAGCCCCGGCATCATATTCCGAATTACCGATTCCCAGTTGGTATCCTCCAGTCGGGCAGAGGTCCAGGCTTCCTGCAGACGGAGTTCATCGAGAGTGATTAGAACAGATGTATCGATGATGGAAGTCATACTCTTCCCGGCCAGGAGCCTGTATGCTCTGAGAACTTCCTGCCGGGAACTCTTGATATCATCTTCGCGCTCCAGCAGGAAGGAGTTTATCGCAGCAATAGCCGGATTTTCCGGGCGCCTGCAGAGAAGCTCGGTCATCATGCTCCTGGCAAGACCAATCTGCCCCGACTCGATGGAGAGTTCTATGCGGAGCAGACATGCATCATCCAGAACCCTTGTCTCCCCGAATCTGTGTGCAAGCTCCTCTACTTCATCAAGGAGAGTCTCAGAGGCAGAGAGATCCAGAGCGTGATAACAGGCATCTGCCATCTCGGCCAGCAGTACCATTCTTCCGTGAAGGGCTGCCTGGTGCATTGCCCTTTCACTTCCCTCTTCGAAGACGATCCTTGCTTTGCGGGGTTTCCCGGCAAGCAGGTGAGTCTCTGCCACATCATAGAAGTACCACCAGGGATATTCCGGAGTGCTTTTAGACAGAGCATGAAGCTCATCAGCGAGTTCGACTCCATAGTCAAAGCTCTCATTCGCTATGGCCAGGACCAATTTCTGGTGCAGCAGGTCTGTCTTTAAACTATCTGCTCGATCTTGCCCGGAGTCCAGTATTGTCTCTGCAATGCTCAGTTTGTCAGCTGCCTCAGAAGCACGCCCGATCCTGCTGAGGCTATCAGCTGCCCTTATCAGACAGTCGGCAAGTGAGTGACCGGTGAGTTCTTCCTCAAGTACAGACAATTCTTCAAGGGCATCCTCGTATCTGCTCATCATCCTCAGGCAGTCAGCTGCATGTATCCTGCTGCTGTTTGCTCTATCCCGCATTCCGAGACTTCCTGCGATCTCTGCATGCCGGCATGCTATCTCTCTTGTCCTGTCCCAGTCACCAGCACAACGATAGGCGTTGAAGAGTTCTGATTTGAGGTCGCAGAGCTTCCTCTGAGGTAGCTCGGATTCACTTAGAAGAAGACTCAGTCTGTCGGCTCGTTCAAGACAGGAGACCGCTGCGGTAGGAAGACCGGAGCGAAGGTAGACCTCAGCACCCTTTCTAAAAGTTTCAAGGGCCTCAAGGGTTCTCCTGCTCTTCTCAAGATGATAGCCGGCATTCAGAAAATCCTCCTCGTACAGCCGACGTTCGGCGATAACGCTGTGGCTCCGGTCGAGAATAATCCTGCCTGCGCTCCGATAGACCTCCTCCCTGAATGCTTCGTTGGTGAATGAGAAGGACATAGCATCTCGAGCAGTTGTCCTGAGTATTCCATGTGTGCGCCCGTCATCAAGGGCACTCAGCAGCTCGCCCTCGGTCTTGCCGGAAATGAGACGCAGCAGATCAAGCTCTATTGCTTCCCGCCTCATAACGGAAGCACACTGGAGCATGCGTCTGGAATCCTGGCTCAGGAGACCCAGTTTTCTCCCAACGATATGACGGATAAGATCCGGCACGGCTCCGGATACCGGGAATTGCTGAAGTCTGCCGTCTTCAATCCTGAGCATGCCTGAATTGAGCTGACTCCGCAGGTACTCACACGCGAAAAGTGGATTGCCTCCTGAGAAGCGGTACACTGCATCAGCCAGTTCCCCGATTCCCTTCAGGACGCCGATCCTGCCCTTGATCAACTCGGCTACCTGAAATGCGCTGAGTGGCTCCAGCCGCATCTCATCCGCAACCTCCACTCCCCTCAGTATATCAATGGCCTCCGTCCCGGCCCCTTCAGAGCTCACTGTGAGAGCTGCGCAAACGGCCAGACCATCGGTTACGCCTGGCTGGAGTGCATAGCTGAGCATTCCGGAGGTCTCTCTATCCATCCATTGTACATTTTCAATCATGAGCACAAGCGGGGTCCAGGCCCTTAGAAGACTCGCGAACGCATCCAGCAGGGCAAGTTTGTCCAGGCTACCCGACATAAGATCGGATTCCCCGAAGATATCCGGCATCAATCTGCCCAGAAGGTTATTCCAGAGAGGTGGCAGATCTGGCGGGGGAAATTCGGGAATACTGCGCCGGATCGCTGTGGCGAACGCAGCCCAGGGAACAGCGGTCAGTTCAGGTCGGCACTCCATTCGCATGATGCGGGTATCGCTCAGTCTATCAGAAACAGCATTGAGAAGAGAGCTCTTTCCCGAACCGGTCTCACCGGAGACAATGATGAGTGAATTCCGCTTCCCAGGCTGCAGCCCTGATACCAGACGGTCAACCTCGCGATTCCTGGCCATGAAGACATCCTCATGCCAGAAGACACTGCTGCCTTCCGGGGAGGATACCCTCCAGCATGATTTTCCCGAAGACTTCGCGGAGTACATTGCATTGTCTGCCATCGAGATGAGGTCACTGATGGTCCTGGCGTGCTCCGGATACGAAGCAATACCGATGCTGGCGGAGACTCCCCACTTCGGCCTGAGCTCTCCATCCACAGCGGAGATGATCTTATCAGCTACTCTGACAGCCTGTTCTACCCCACCGTCGGCAGCGATCAGAACGAACTCGTCACCACCGTACCTCGCAACAAGGTCTCGCTCCCTCATCGTACTTCCAAGCAGAGAAGCAAGACGCTTCAGGAGTCTATCTCCTTT
>JAOZQW010000282.1:1514-3542 GCA_029932015.1 Candidatus Fermentibacteraceae bacterium | reverse complement strand
CGGATCGTCTGGGCGCACTGCGGTATCTCCCGAAGGGTTGAGCATAAACTATATCACAGGATGCTGGAGGAAGTTCTTGGAGAGTTCCCGAACCTGAACGCTGACCTCTCCTGGGTGGTTTACGAACAGACAGTCTGCCGGAATGGCAAACCAAAACAGAGCTGGGTGGACCTGATCGAGCGATTCCCTGATCGATTCACGCTCGGGTCGGACCTGTGCGGGCATTTCGCTCAGCTGGGTGCCAGTATGGGGAGGTACGCTCCGCTTCTGTCGGCTCTCTCCCGGACGACAGCAGAACGCATTGCCTCCGGTAACGCCCGAAGGCTCTGGGGATTATGATATATTCCTGCCCTTCAGGTCTTTAGTCGCTGATCCCGTTAGAGCGATGACCGGGAGCGCGGCTCTCCGTATCATCAATCCAGCTCATGCTTTCGAGCCCTTTTAGCAGTATGATGGAGATTCGGAAGAGAGTTCAGGAAAGACGCTGACAGAGTGTCTGGAAGACTTGTTCAGAGAAAAGGAGCGGAACCATGAAATTCGTTGTTGATCAGGAAGTCTGTATCGGATGCGGAGCGTGCGAGGGGACATGTCCGGATGTATTCGGACTTGTTGATGACATATCCCGGGTGAAACTTGATCCGGTTCCTGCTGAGTTCGAAGAGTGCGCTCTCAGTGCCGAGGAAGGCTGCCCGGTACAGGCGATATCTCACGAATAGGACTAAGCATCTGATCCTGTCATCGGATCATTTGAAGTGGCGCCAATGGATGGCATCCTCAACAATGAACTGACCAGGTTTATTCAACGGACATCATCGAGCGGAGTTCATCTCACACACCTGACGAGATTCTCAATCCGGACGGCATCACCCTGGGGTCCCCTTCCGGTCGGGTAGTCAGAGACGTCCCCACTCTTGGGATCACTCCGCTGTGCTCCAGCGCCATGCACATCCATGACTTCCAGTCCATTGCCGTGTGGAAAGCTCATCCACCGCAGGGCTTCGCCAAATGCAACGTAGACTGCTTCTGTACCGATCCTTCCGGGGACCGTGCTTGCATGGGTAATTCCCGTCCAGTACCAGCCGCAATTAGTCTCCTCCCGGCTCTGCATCCGGTCCTTCTGAATCCATTCATAATATCACTCCTTAGTTACAGATTTGCCTTCACTCAACTCATGCCGGAAGGATGATTCCGATTGATAATGGAACTGTAATCAATTGTTACGCTGTTGCATTGAACAGGTGAGTGCACTCTCATCTTATGAGTCAGCCTTTGTTGGATCTGCTGTCACGGCAGGTCAGTTTCAGACAGTGGAACCCGTCCGGCCTGAATGGCCGAACGGGTTCAGTGCCATATGAATATCTCTCGAAGTATTAGTCCCAGATGGACTTGATACCTGCCCAGGTATTCCTCTCGAGCGCGGTCTCCAGTGTGAAGCTGATGTCGTCCAGAGAGAAGTCATTCCAGACTGTAGATGCAGTGGTATTTATGATCTCGATGACCGCCTGTGTGGCATCGACCGAGGCCCATGTGATCTCGTAGTAGAACCACACACCCAGGTCACCTCCGGCCATGAACTCCGGTCCCAGCGGATCTCCGTTCACCAGGATCTGGAGTCCCGCCGGACCTGGCGCCCACAGCGAGTGCCAGACACCGAAATAGTATGTACGATACTGCACCACATCCACCGTCTGCGACCAGATGATGTTCGTATCACCGGCATCGTCCATCCCATTCACAGCCATCATCAGTCCTTCAGCGGTCCCGAAAGTATGGTCGAAATATGACTCGGCATTACCATGGGAGAGTGACGGGTCGGAGATGACATCGTAGGTGTGCTCAGGCGTGATATCGAGGTGGCTGTAAGTGAATGCCGAGTAAAAATCCTGATTCCCGTCCTGGAAATCCCCGTTCACGATCACGTTTGCTCCGGCTGGAGCCGCACTTAGAATAAGAAGAGCAAAACAGGCTCCCAATACACATGGAAGCGCATTCCGCAGAGCAAAAGCATACTTTTTCATCAGATCCCCC
>JAOZQW010000282.1:0-1414 GCA_029932015.1 Candidatus Fermentibacteraceae bacterium | reverse complement strand
GGGATACCCGACTCTCTGTCATCTGTGCATGTTCGGGCAGGTGAATGATGTATGGAATCTGCCCCTTTTGGAAGGATAGTATTTTGAAACCCCTGAGTATCGTATATGCCATGCTATTTGCTCTCATTATGCTTGCGGCCTGTGGAGATCAGCCACCCGAAGCCCATACGGGCGAGGCGACTGCAGCGGGATCAGCTGGTCCCGGAGATATCACCGACGGAGGCGAGCCGGATGATGGCGCGCTGGACCTTGTAACAGGCGCCAACGACGCCACCGATGCAGTAATGTCGATCAGTTACAGCTTCAGACTCTACGGAATCGGTGTTCTGGAATCTGAGATGCCAACACTCGATGGTACGGTCAGGATGCTCATTGCCGAGGACGGAACGACTTCCATGCTGGCAGAGATGGAGTATCCAGTAACCGATTCGCTTGGCGAAGTGATTTCCAGCGCTTCGATCACTGCCTCCACCGATGGGACTTCTGCCTGGCTTATCCTTGAGGAGGCAAAGGAGTTCCAGTACGGGCTTATGACCGATGGAGCGGATGATCTGCTTGATCCCGTGATGGGCGGCGTGATGTATGAATACATGATCCCCACTCCTTTCCAGGATGAAATGAATGCGGATCATCTGAGCTATGAGGGCTCCTCCGTTGTCGACGGTCAGGAGTGCGAAATCGTGAAGGTTGTTTACCAGGGCGGTTCAATGGCGAACTGGTATTTCGGACGTACCGACATGCTTCCCAGGAGAGTCGACAGGTTCATCCCCGCAGGAGGCGGAGCACAGGTCCTGGAGCTGTCGGATGTAGTCGTGAACGGAGAGATAGATCCCTCCTCATTCGAGCTGACGGCTCCCGAGGGCTACTCTGAGGAGCGCTACATGAGCTTCCTTCCTCCAGGAAGCGAAGCTCCCGCATGGGAGCTGTCCACCCCGGACGGCGGTACGCTGTCGCTTGAGGACCTTCGAGGGAGCATAGTGGTCATGGATTTCTGGGCTACATGGTGCGGACCCTGCCGAATGGTCATGCCTGCACTTCAGAGCATTCATGAAGAGTATGGAGATTCAGGTGTGGTAGTCGTTGGCATCAATACATGGGAGGATTCAGATCCGGTGGCCTTCATGGAGGAGGAAGGGTACACCTATACGATCACCCTCGATGGCGATGCCGTGGCGGAGGAGTATCTCGTGACCGGTATCCCGACCTTCTATGTGATCGGTTCTGACGGGGCCATCCTCTTTTCCGCAAGAGGGGCTGATCCGGCCAACGAGGAGGCACTTCTGAATATCATTGAGGAGAATCTCTGATAAGTTGCCTGCTCCTCCGATAAGCACTTCGTAGATGGGGATGACCTGTACACCCTTCATGGGGGTCATATTGGGTGCGACGGCTCCAGGCCGTGAGGTGTGCTAGT
>JAOZQW010000547.1 GCA_029932015.1 Candidatus Fermentibacteraceae bacterium | reverse complement strand
GAGGAATTGCTCAGGCCGGTCCCACACCGGCACTGGGTCTGGAGCGTTCCGAAGCTTCTTCGACTGCATTTCCTGCACCACAGGAGGCTGCTCCCCGGGCTATGCAGATGTGCGTGGAGGTCGATTGCCGCCTTCATCCACGAGGCAATGAGCCGGGACGACATCTATCCCGGTGGAGTTCTGGTCCCCCAGACCTTCGGGGGCCTGGCCAACTGGAATCCTCATGTCCACGGTCTGGTCACGGATACATGCCGTGACAGGAAGGGCAACATCTTCCCGATGCCCACGATCACGGACGAGGATCTGCATGGCATTGAAGAGATCTTCCGCTCCCTTGTACTGAAGCTGCTGGTCGATGAGGAGATGCTCTCACCCGAACTGGCCGGGAAGATGCGTGACTGGAAGCACAGCGGCTTCTCGGTGTACCGGGGCATGTCTGTCAATGACACAGAGGGGAAACGGACTCTTGCGGAGTACCTGTCCAGGGCACCTTTTTCAATGGAGCGCATGACAATCACGGCGAATGCCGAATCGGTCCTCTACCGCGGAGAGCACTTCCATCCCGGACTCGGTCGTAACTTCGAGATAACGGACCCTCTTGAGTGGATCGCTCGTATCACTGCTCACATCCCCCGCAAGGGATCGAAGCAGGTCATCTACTACGGGAGCTACAGCCAGGCGTGGAGGGGCCGCGAACGCAGGCAGGGGATCTCATCAACAGACTCGGAACTCCCGGTCAATACTGAAACCCTCCCTTCATGCTCCAGCCGCAGAAGACGAATGTGGGCCGTTCTTCTGAAGAAAGTCTGGGACATAGACGCTCTCAGGTGCCCGAAGTGTGGTGGTCACATGAAGGCCATCTCCGTAATAGAGCGACCCTCGATGATACGACGCATCCTGGAGCACCTGGAACTCTGGGAGGAAGAGGAACCCAGGCCACCACCCGTGCCGCTCGAGAAGGTCTGTGAACCTGATGCAGATTACGTGCCCTGGCGGGACGAGGTCCCG
>JAOZQW010000281.1 GCA_029932015.1 Candidatus Fermentibacteraceae bacterium | reverse complement strand
TGCGACACAGGCTGAGTTCATGCCCATGGAAAGGCTCTTGAGATCGACCGTCATGCCTGCCGTATCGAGCTTCATCGGGGACTCCGGGAGAATGTACTGATAACAGCGTCCAGGAGCTCATCTCTCAGTTCCAGAGTGGGTGCCTCTGAATAGACCCTGGCGAGCGGTTCTGTTCCGCTGAGCCTGATCAGCACCCAACAGTCTCCTTCGAGAAGAAGTCTAACGCCATCGGTTCTGTCGACCCGAGTAACCGCTCTTCCCGCAATGCTATCCGGCTCCGATTCGAAGTACATCTCACAGACGAGGTCCTTCAGGTCATCCTTGAGCGGGACATCCCGCCTTGATATAAAACTCCGACCATACTTCTCCCAGAGCTTCCTGATCTGTTCTCCGAGCCCCATGCCTCTGGCACATACCATCTCCGAAGCCAGCAGACAGGCGAGTATGCCGTCCTTCTCAGGTACATGACCAAGGATTGACATACCTCCGCTCTCCTCACCGGCGATTATTACTTCGGTCTCCAGCATCCTTCCCCCGAGGTACTTGAAACCAACCGGGGTTACCTCTACCTCCAGACCATGGGCAGCCGCAACCCTGTCCAGTAAACTACCCGTGGTGACGGAGCGCACAGCGATACCTGTCTTAAGACCTCTCGTTCCAGCGAGATAATCGAGAAGGAGCGGCAGGAAATCATGCGGTGAGACAAACTCACCATTCTCATCCACCAGACCGAATCTATCCGCATCACCATCAGTCGCGAGTCCGATAGAGGCTCCACTCCTTCTGACCTCTGCTCCGAGATCCCTTGTCCCATCCTCACCGGGCTCGGGATGATCTCTTCCCGCGAAGAGCGGATCGCGTCTGCCGTTGATCACTCTGACAGCCGCTCCGAGGTCGACCAGAATTCTGTCAAGGAGACCGGAGCCTGCTCCGGAAAAGGCATCATACACCACTCTGAGTCCACTGCCACGGAAAACTTCTGTATCGATCCTGCCGAGCAGTTCAGCTGTATAGGATGGAAGAAGGTTCGTAACATTCACTGAGCCCTGTCCTGCCTCTGGTTTCGCTTCAGACGCCACAAGCTCTTCTATACGGCCGGTTACGATGCCGTCAGCCGGTCCGCCATGCCAGGGTGAGAACTTGATACCATTGTACATCGGAGGATTGTGACTTGCCGTGAAGTTGACGACTCCACCATGACCACCGGTCCTGCAGGCATAAGAGAGAACCGGAGTAGGTGTCGGTCGATCTGCCAGTATTACATTGAATCCGTAGCCGGAAAGGCGCTCAGCTGCCTCGATGGCAAGCTCTGGTGACAGGAACCTGCAATCTCCCCCGATCACAATGCTGTTCCTGTCCTCTTCCAGGAGCAGGACCGCTATCGCGTCGAGGATGTGGTTAACGCGGTCCCATGTGAAGTCCTTCGCAATTATTCCCCGCCATCCGGATGTACCGAATTTGATTCTCATGAACTACCTCCGAATGCCGCGAGTGGCTCGGGAATATACAGGGACACGTAACAGGTACATGTCCCATATTCCTTCGCAATTATTCCCCGCCATCCGGATGTACCGAATTTGATTCTCATGAACTACCTCCGAATCAACGGGTGATTTGAGCACAACAGGGACACGCAAGGTAGTGCATGTCCCGCAATCCCCCAAGCATCAGTTTGTTTCCGAGAATAGCTCCAGTGCCCTCTGGATGGTCTCATCATGCGGAGCCATCATCCTGTGGTATTCCTCACCACTTCGGTTCCTGACAGCCAATTCGGAGAAAACGGCCTTTTCGATGTAATAGATATTTGCCTGGAACTCTGCAATGTCCCACTCGAACTCCTGCTCATCAAGGTAGAGCTGGAACTCGGTCATGACGATACTGTCGGGCCAGAAGTCCAGCCCGATCTCATGATCCAGGATATACTGGTTGGCGAATTTGAAGAACATCGATCCAGCCAACAATTCCACAGCAATGTCTCCTGAGAGTTCAGGTGACTCAATGGTTAGATCAGGCAGTATCCCCCAGTCTTGGAGGGAGTCATCGGCACTCTCGTAAAAGTCATCCTCAAGCGTGCGATCAATGCATCTGCCGTCAGGCGTAAAGTATCTTGCAGTAGTCAGTTTGACTGCATAATGCCCGATATTGGGAAACTCACCGAGATCCATAAGAGTCTGAACGGACCCCTTCCCGAATGTCCTGCTGCCTATGAGTGTAGCCACCCCATGATCCTGTAGAGCTCCGGCAAGTATCTCGGAAGAGCTGGCGCTTCCGCCGTCCACGAGCACCGCTACTTCTCCCTCGAAGAATTCCCCACTGGTTGCCAGATACCTGTTCTCACCCATCGAGTACCCGTTGGTAGAAACAACGAGTGCACCCGCCGGGAGGAAAAGGTCGGCTATATCCACCGCCGCCGAGAAGAGTCCTCCGGCATTACCTCTGAGGTCGAGGATGATCCTGAGGGCTCCCTCACTTACAAGCGAGTCCAGCTGTTCCTCGAATTCCTCTGCCGTCTCCTCTCCGAAACGGGATAGACGGATATACCCGGTCTCATCATCGAGTTTAAAAGCCGCGGAAACAGAGGGAAAATCAATCACATCGCGCTCTATGCAGAACGTAAGTGAATCGGTTACACCGGGACGTACCACTGTCAGATCAACAGTGCTTCCTCCTGGACCGCGGATCTGCATGACGCCTTCGTTCGTGCTGAGTCCAAAAGTGGACTCACCATTGATCTCCACGATCCTGTCCCCGGCCTTCATTCCTGCGCGGTAAGCTGGCGTGCCCTCTATCGGAGAGATAACAGTCAGCCAGTCATCTCTGAGCCCCACTGCGATCCCTACGCCTTCGAAGGAGCCGGTAATCTGTATCGTGAGGTTCTCGTAATCCTCGGGATTGAGAAGCATACTGTTCGGATCGAGGGACTCGAGCATACCTTGAAGTGCCGCCTCAATGAGCGCCTGAGACTCGACCGAATCAACGTACGTGGTGGAGGTCCGTGAGAATACATCGAGGAAAAGCTCGAGTGAGGAACTCGTCGAAACCGTATCATCGGCTATCGCCGAGGGGAGGATCATAAGTCCGCCGGTCACGAGCAGTCCTGCAGCAAGAACGATGGACAGCCAGGTGGGCAGCATCTTTTTCATCTGATCATCTCCCATATTCTCAAACTAGGTTTCCCTGCCCAGGAGATCAATGACAGCCGTGATGATGAGGCCATCCTGTTCACCTGGCGGAAGAGAACCGTCTATAACCAGGAACCGACTATCCTCAGAGGCAAGCATCAGGTACATATCCCTGACCCGTCTGTGGAAATCCAGATCCTCCTGCTCTATCCTGTCTCGCGATCTGCCCTGCCTGGTCAGTCTGCGGAACCCATCCTCGGGATCAAGGTCGATGAGGATCGTGAGATCGGGCACAAGACCACCAGTGGCAAGCGTATTCGCTTCCAGTACATGGTCAATTGGAAGACCTCTGCCTCCTACCTGATAAGCAAGTGTCGCATCGGAGTAACGCTCACAGATCACCGGAGTTCCCTCCTCCAGTGATGGCCGTAT
>JAOZQW010000280.1 GCA_029932015.1 Candidatus Fermentibacteraceae bacterium | reverse complement strand
CATGTATTGAGCACTCGACCGGTCTCCCGAAGAATATTTTTCCCTCTTCACGCTCAATGGAAACGGAGAAATGCTCAGTCTCGACCGAAGACAGGATTCGTCCTCTCCTGTCGAAGTTTGCCCTGAAGCTTCGCCCATCAATCTCGAAAAGGTAACTGAATATCTCCCGGCCCGAATCAGTTCTTTCCTCATCCGGCTCTACTTTCAGTTCCCTGACGAAACACTCATACCATGAACTCCCCCCAAGAAATTCCCTGAACTCGGGTCTTCCCATGAGGAAGGGTATGTAGTTCTGCATGTAGACCATTGTATCCGGTACCCAGAAGAACCCGGTCTTCTTGTACAGGGGCATGGCCTTGAGGTTCGCGGGCCAGGTATGCAGGTCGATCCTGTCGTATCCCTGTTCAGCAGTTTTCGCCACGGCATCAAGCAGAAGCCGCTTGCCGATCTTCTTCCCATGCATATCCGGGACGACATTCAGGAGAGCTACGTAGGCTGCATCCGGCTCACCACCATAGGGGGTAGTCCTGCAGAAGCCAACCACCCTTGTGCCTTCGATGGCAAGGACAGTGAAGAGTTTACCAGAAGCTCTTTCTTCCATTTCCACACTTTCAGCAGAGAACTCCGAAGCGCCAAGAAAACCGGAGGGCCACCCATCTCTGCTCTCCTTCCACATGGCCGCCACACCAGCAGCATGCTCTTTCTCGTAAAGACGCAGTACTATCTGTTCACACATGATATCTCCCTGATCGCTGTGACTCGTTCAATGACTGAAAGGCTTATGTATCGGTTATACAGGGATATGTCCCCGGAAAAATGCCGACCCTGCACAATAGGTCGGCCCGAAGCCCGGCAGCTCAGCGATTACTGTTATCAGAAACTGTTCCCGAAAGGGAAGCTCAGCTGATCGCCGGACCCCGTCTGATTAAGTTCCTTTTGATCACTTCGATCTCCTCCCAACAGGATGCTTTGAAGCACGAACGCAGTCTATCAAGGGGACTATGCACCCGAATGGGTGTATTGGCAAATATCAGAGGTTCGCAAGTTCGTGAGCGAGGCCCTATTTTCCAAGGAAAAGGGAACTCAGGCTTCTGCCTTCGTGGATCCTCTTGATTGCTTCGGCGAATACCCTGGCAACAGAAAGTGTCTCTATCTTGGAAAGGGGACCTCCGACGATCTCCTCCGCCGCTTCTGTGTCAAACTCCACTGTATCGGTGACGAACAGCTTCGTTAGGACGCTGTCCTCTATGCGCTTGGCAGCATTCCCCGAGAGGACACCGTGGGTTACGAATGCATAGATATCCGAAGCACCTCTATCCGCCACAACTTCCGCGCAGAGAACCAGGCTCTTGCCTGAAACAACTTCATCATCGTTGATGATGACAGTTCGTCCGGTGAGATCATCCACTCCCTCAACCGTCCGCACGTGGGGGGTCTCGCTGTCATCAAGCCTTACTTTTTTCACGTAGCCTGTGCTGACATCGGGAGTGCCACCCTCCTCCCTGATGGATCTGGCAGTGTGCATGGCAAGAAAGTCATTATTCCGGATGCTGCCTGAATCAGGGGCAACGAAAGAGAGATGCTCTGCATTGAAGGACATGATCTTCTCGAGAAATACGCTGTCGGCATGGAGCTGGTCTACAGGGATATTGCTGAAGCCTTGACTCTGCGGACAGTGGAGTGTCATCGTAAGAACCCTGTCCGCCTGTACGGATTCAAGCATATCGAACATCATCTTCGCAGCGATGGCTATTCTCGGTTTGTCTTTCTTGTCGCTCCTTGCGTAGGGGAAGTAAGGGGTAACTGCCGTTATCCTGCCGGCGCTGTCCTTAAGGGCATAGATCATCTGCATGAACTCCAGAATATCCCCGGAGACTTTTCCGAAAGAGCGATCCCTGTCCTGGAAGATGGATCTCTCGCCAGATTGGATGACAAAAACATCTTTCTCCCGGACCGAGTCACCGGTGAAGTTCACCATGAGATTACCGTTGGAGAATTGAACGAACTCGACCGGCTCCGGTTCCATTCCCAGAATCTCACAGATCCTCATGCCGAGGGTCTGACTGGCTCTTCCGCAGCAGATGGCGATGTTCCCGAACATCTATCGTCACCCCTTCCAGGGAAAGCGAACTCTCCGGGTGATCAGAGAGCAGAGAGCACGCTCCAGTCTTCGTCCACGGTTGCCAGGAGAAGGTTCAGCATGGCAGAGAAAGCATCCTGTCCCAGGCCATTTTCCGTTGAGAACGTATACATCGCCGAAACCTCACCGGTTGCTGGGTCGCTTGTATATTTAACCCATGTATTGCTCCAGTTGAGTTCTGTCAGTGTCTCCAGGGCTGCGTTCCTTTCCGGACCGGATTCGGGGACCATCCCGGGAGTAAGGGCAACAACGAGGCAGCCCTCCATCTCGGGGTCGACGAGGATGTACATGTAGGGAACGAGAGTGGAGTCATCAATTGCAGCTGTCAGCATGAATTCATTGTCGCTGCGTTCGTAGAGCATATTCTCCCCCATCGCATCGAGGTAGCCGGAAACAACGTCACCGCTGACCTCGGCAAATGAGAGAGAAATAACGATTAGTATTCCGATAAGAGCAAGTTTCATAACAATCCTCCGAGTGGGGTGATGCGATTCATTCACAGACCATTATATTATGCGTCTTGATGAGGCTTGCGGGAAGTGTTGAATTTGCATATCCGAGGGATCGAGTACTTCGGTCCTGTAATTATTTACATGGCTCCATGATGTGGACACAGTAGTGGGGGAATGATGGATCGTAAAATACGGGTGCTGATCGGTAAGCCAGGACTGGATGGACACGACCGGGGAGCGAAATACATCGCCAGGGCACTGAGAGATGCCGGGATGGAAGTCGTTTACACAGGGATACGGCAGACGCCGGAGGCAATAGCAAATGCAGCAGTCCAGGAGGACGCAGACTTCGTTGGGCTATCTCTCCTGTCGGGAGCGCACAACCATCTCTTTCCGGAAGTAGCGAGGCTTCTGAAGGAAATGCATGCAGAGGATATTATCCTCTTTGGTGGGGGAGTCATTCCGGAGGAGGATATCCCCGGACTCAAAGAAGCCGGATTCAGAGCAATATTCACTCCCGGAACACCATCATCAGAAGTTGTCGATTTTATCAAAAAGGAATTCACTTCCTAGGCAGTCCACTCACCGGAGCACCGTATCAGCGGTCCGGAGGTATACTTGCTTCCCATCGGAACCGAGAAACTGTCTGACCTGGTTCAGAAGGGCGCAACCCGCGCAGTTGCCCGAGCCCTCTCGATGGTCGAGAACGGCCACCAGGAAGCCGGACTTCTGCTCGATTCGCTCTTTGGAGCCTTTTTCTCATCGATGCTAGTTGGCATCACAGGGCCTCCCGGAGCGGGGAAAAGCACCCTTGTGGATGGACTTCTGCGGCACTGGCGAGAGAGAGACAGGCGAGTCGGAGTAATAGCTGTTGATCCCACTTCTCCCTTTACGGGCGGAGCAGTGCTAGGAGACCGACTCCGAATGCAGGATCACGCCTCCGATCCCGGAGTGTTCATCCGGA
>JAOZQW010000279.1 GCA_029932015.1 Candidatus Fermentibacteraceae bacterium | reverse complement strand
ACCTGCTGAAGTGTAGAGCCTTCGGGCATGTTATAGACCGCAACGATATTGAAAGGTTCGTCAGGATGCACGAACATGGACATTGCCATCGAGCTGGAGGCCTGACTCCAGAAAGACACCATCTCCTGTGGAATGTCTTCCATTCCCATCGCGCTCATAACAGCGGTCATAATGGTTTCACTGGCTGCAGGATCAAGACAGACCCTGGCCACAGCGACGTCACCAGCGGGGATGAGGGTAGTCATATCAACAACATCAACAGGAACAATGAGTTCGTCGAGGTCAGAACCGGTTACGAATGTGGCGGCTGAGTTGACTGTGAGGAATTCAGGACCGAAGGTCAGGACGCAATCGATGCTCTTTGTCTGTGTCAGGAAAATATCGATTGCTTCAAAGTAGAGGTTCATCACATTTGTGGTCATCTCGATGTCCGTGTTCTCCGGGGTCTGCATCTGGGCAAGTAGCTGAGGTTTGAACATCGCCAGCTGCTGTGCGGCCATTGGACCGAAGATTGCTACCTCAGCATAGAAATAGAGACTTCCATCAGGAATGGCAGGAAGACTGTCCACTGATTGATCGTCCAGATGGGTCAGCATTCCCTCGAGTCCAGCACGGCTGCCAGCAGCCAGGAGGAGACCCCTGGTGCTGCATACATAAACCTTACCGAAATCAACTTCAAAATAGCCGACTTCAGTATTCCCTATTGGCTCTCCCGATGTCGGAGTTATCCCGACCGTACTCCAGAACAGGTCTGCGTTGGTTACCGAGAGTGCCGCTCCAAAACTCTGCGGCATCATGCTCTGCATAAAAATGACAAGAGAACCGTCAACATCGATTCCGTATCTGGTCTCTACCTCATCCATGCTGGAGCAATCCAGCGCAGCAAGTATCCATCCGGAGACAGCGCTCTCTCCGAAGATCGGTACTCCGGTAGCGTAGCTGTCAATTGCTGTAATGACCTCCGCAGGATTAACAAGGGCCATGGAAATGAGTGAGTGCTCAGGGAGAAGGGTGAGCGCGTTGGCATCAAGGACAGGTGTATCCGGATCTGCTCCGCATGCTGTCAATATCAGTGCCACAGTGATCGCAACAAGGACTGATTTCATGTCATTCCTCCAATACGTGAACTCGGATAAGGTACTTTGCTAAATTCCCATACAGGATATATCGTAACACGTTGGTGGTGCAAATGTCAAAAAGCTGAGGGTGCATTTGCCTCTACCCATTAGTACTCAGCTATTTAAGTGATTTGGACAGATCATATGAACAGTGAATTGGACCTGTTCTCCCGTACAGATGAGGGTGATGTCGAGCCGATTCCTCCAATAAGGATACTCTATCTGGACACTGAGACCACAGGTGCTGACCCTAATTCAGTGGAAATCTGCGAGGCAGCCTTCCTCCTGACAACATATTCCGGTTTTGATCGAGTTCCTGATGCAGATATTGTTTTTGATGCACTGGTGATGCCCTCTGAGCCCGTTCCTCCAGAGGCATCAGCGATTCATCACATCACCAATGCAATGCTTGAAGGGAAGCCCGGTATCCAGGAGGTATCCGGAGATATCAGGAAGATGGTTGATGCTGCCGACTTCGTGAGCGCGCACAACCTCCCCTTTGATATCACCATACTGCGCAGACAGCTGCCGGATGTCTTCGGAGGTATCGCACCTGAGATGGAGATCGACTCCCTGAGACTGGCAAGACACCTCTGGCCGCTGGTCCCATCGCATTCACTGCAGGCTCTCAGGTATCGCTTCCACCTCGACTCGGGGATCGAAGGGGATGCTCATAGAGCACTATTCGACACGCTTCTTGTCAGGGCACTGGTTGAGAAAGTCCTCAGTGAGGACTCTCTGAGAAGATCGGACTGGAGGGAGTGGGCTGAATTCGCCAGATCTCCGTTGAATGTACAGACATTCTCCTTCGGTAAATACAGGGGGAAACTTGTTGAGGATATTGTAGCGAGTGATGCAGACTATATCAGGTGGCTACTTAAGCAGAACTGGATGACGGAGGGCTATCCTGACCTCTACCATACTCTCCTGAAGAAGACTGGAGACAGATAGAAAATGAACAAGAGAGATCTGCAGGCTGACACATTCAGGGTCGAAGGAGGACGGCCGCTCGCAGGTGTTCTCACTCCTTCTGGTAGTAAGAATGCCGCTTTGCCGATACTGGCCGCAACACTCCTGACAGATCAGGAGGTCATTCTTCGTAATCTGCCTGACATCAGGGACATAAAAGTAATGCTTGAACTCCTTGAAACACTGGGGGTCTCGATCTCCAGACATGGGTCGGGAACAGTTCACATATGCGCAGATATTCTCAACCCTGATTCGATTGATATAGATCTCTGCAGAGCGATAAGAGCTTCCATACTACTGGCTGGACCTCTTGTCGCAAGGACAGGAACGGTTCGACTCCCTCCCCCGGGAGGAGATGTCATCGGACGCAGGCGGTTGGATACACACTTCCTTGCGCTGGAAAACATGGGAGCGAAAGTAAGCTTCCATGGGAAGTGCCTTGCTTTCTCCTCAGAAGGACTGATAGGGTGCTCAATGCTCCTCGATGAGCCATCTGTCACCGCCACAGAAAACGCGATGATGGCTGCCTGCCTTGCTGATGGGGAGACTGTCCTCTACAATGCGGCATGTGAGCCTAACGTCCAGGACCTTGCCCGAATGCTCCTTTCCATGGGAGCCTCAATTGATGGTATCGGTACGAACAGAATGACCATCAACGGCAACGGAGGACTCCTTTCCGGAACAGAGCATACTATCACACCTGATCACATCGAGATCGGAAGCTTCATCGGTCTGGCCGCATGCTGCGGTGGCGAAGTACGGATCACTGGTGTTCCTGCCGACATTGTCGAACCCACCATGAATGGTTTTTCCAAACTCGGGATCACGATCAGAAGTGAAGGCAGAGATATCCTCATTGATGGTTCGCAGGAGCTTCATGTAAGACCCGACAAGGGAGGTTCTATACCAACCATCTACGATGCTCCATGGCCTGGTTTTTCACCGGATCTGACGAGTACGGCGGTAGTAGTCGCAACACAGTCGTTCGGGACCTCGCTGATATTCGAAAAAATGTTCGAGAGCAGGCTGTTCTTCGTTGACAAGCTAATTGCGATGGGCGCGGGGATCATTCAATGCGATCCGCACAGGGTTGTGGTATCAGGCCCCTCCAGCCTTCATGGAACCAATGTTATCAGCCCGGATATACGGGCAGGTATGGCACTTCTGACCGCGGCCCTCTGCGCGGAGGGGACCAGCATAATCGGCAATGTTCACCAGATAGAGAGAGGCTACCAGAATATTGTTGAGAGACTGGGCGCACTTGGGGCAGTCATCGAGCGTGGTCCGTATGGTGAGCGTTAAGATCGTCAATGATCGTCCCATTGTTTGGAGATAGAGATGAAAGCAACGAGGAACCTATTCGTTCTCGCCCTGTCCGTAGCAATTATGCTCTCATGTGGAAATCCATCTGAGCCTACCGCCTGGCCTGATGGTGCTTACCTCTATCTGAGCAGCGCCTGGTCGGATACG
>JAOZQW010000026.1:8411-13281 GCA_029932015.1 Candidatus Fermentibacteraceae bacterium | reverse complement strand
GCCGTCCCTCGCTTTCGAGCACTCCCGGGCTCTCCATCGCTGACGGCAGGCATCCTATACTTGAGATGGTGCTTCCGCAGGGAGAATGTGTACCGAATTCCCTCGAACTTGACCATACGCGCCGGATCCTGCTGGTCACAGGTCCGAACATGGCCGGCAAATCAACGTATCTGCGGCAGGCCGCCCTTCTTGTGGTGATGGCGCAGGCAGGCTCCTTCGTCCCTGCCGCATCCATGACCTTCTCACCGGTGGACAGGATATTTACGAGGATAGGTTCCTCCGACAGGATAACCAGGGGGCAGTCTACCTTTCTTGTCGAGATGGCGGAAGCGGCTGCACTTCTCAATTCAAGTACTGAGTGGAGTCTTGCCATACTCGACGAAGTGGGCAGAGGGACAAGCACTTATGACGGTCTTTCACTCGCATGGGCAATGGTTGAATATCTGCATGAGAGTCCTGTTCACAGACCCATGGTTCTGTTTGCAACCCATTACCACGAACTGACCGCTCTCGGCAGTCTCCTTGCAGCAGTCGCCAATGTGAATGTGACCGTCAGGGATTCCGGGAACAGGGTTGTATTCCTCTACAGGGTCGTGGATGGCAGGACGGATGACTCGTACGGCATCCATGTAGCCTCGATGGCAGGCGTCCCGCGAAAGGTTCTCCTCCGCGCCAAGCGTGTCCTCAGCGACCTCGAGGCAGGGAGACACCTGATGCCAGGCGGTATCTGTGAAGATCAGCTCACTCTGCAGCTTGCAGTAGAAGAGGAGATACCAGAGCATCCGGTGATCGATGAACTCAGGGAGGTCGATCCCGATTCAATGACCCCCAGGAGTGCTCTGGAGGTTCTATACCGCCTAAGGGACATGCTTTAGAGCAGCACGTAAACAGGTGTTTACATTCCTTTCCATTTCCGCTATATATGACCGGAGAGAGAGAAAGGAGTTATCATGAACAGTCTGTCATGCATGGAGCCGATCAGCACAGATAATGGATGGGCCATTGGTTATCCCGGGTCGATAGAGGACGATGCCGTCAGCGCCGGAGAGACATGGGAACTCGTGTGTCCGGGCGGGACCGTTGCTGAATCCATCTCAGTATTCGATCGAAGCGGCTGCAGTTTCTGTATTGTCATTCTCGAGAGAACCTCACTTCCTGCAAACATGACTAACGAGACGGGTGAGTGGATGCTTCGCAGGAAGGATAACGGGAGCGGCGATGTCCTTCTCTTCCTGCTCCAGTGGTCGCTCGAAATCCCCGGAAGCGGCTGTGTCGCTCTCTGCGGGAGAGAGATACCGCACTTTCACCGATATCCTGCCTGAGCAATAGCCCTACGACCAAATCTCCATATCAGATAAGTGTAGACTTGCCCTGTTCATTGGCGTATTATCCGTTTTCGTACGTGGGTCGTTATTTGAGGGGGCATGATCAATGAACGCCGGTGAAGTCGTATCCGAGGGGCTCACAGTATTCTTCCCTGCATTCAACGAGGAAGAGAATGTCCGGTTCATGGTTTTGAGCGCCAGGGACGTTCTCCAGCGGCTATGTGATAAATGGGAGATCATTGTCGTAGATGATGGATCCACAGATTCCACTGCTGCTATCACCGAGGAGATGGGCAGAGAGGATGACAGGATCAGACTTGTCAGCCATCCCGTGAATCTTGGATTCGGCAGTGCTATCAGGACAGGTATTGCGAGTTCCATAATGCCCTGGGTCTTCTATACTGACTGCGACGGGCAGTTCGATCTTGCCGATCTTGACAAGGTATGGTCCAGAAGGAATGAGGCCGATATCATCTCCGCCTACCGAAGAAAAAGGCGTGATCCATGGATGCGTCTTCTGTATTCCGCGGCATATAACGGTCTTGCCTGTACGATGTTCGGAGAGGGATTCAAGGATACTGACTCTTCTTTCAAGCTCTACCGAAGAGATATATTTCAGAAAGTCAGACCGAGATCCACCAGCGGAGTGGCCGATTTCGAGATACTGCTCCTTGCAAGGAGGCTTGGGTACAGAGTTCTCCAGATACCGGTTCCCCACTATCCGAGAAGGGCGGGACAGGTCTCATTCGAGACAATGCGCGGAAGTATCTTTACATGGGTCAGCCTATCCGCAGTGACCGAGATGTTCAGGCAGCTCCTCAGCCTCAGGATGAGGGTATGGAAGGGCGATGTCTGACAGACCCGGAGGATAGCGGATGAATCTCCCCGTGATGCTGTTCACACCGATACCCCCGATGGAGACCGGTCTTGCCACCTATGCTGTGAGGGTCCTCGAGGGCACCTCGCATTTGGTGGACTGGACGGTTGCATATCCTGAGGGAGGGGATCCGGGATCTCTTCCGGATGGGATTAGATCTGTTCCCATAAGCTCTCTTGGCGAAGCCGGGGAGATACCGCGCATAAGGATATTCAACATCGGCAACAGTTTCGACTGCTTCCCTGTACTGAGTGCTCTCTACCGCTACGGTGGGACCGGTATCCTGCATGAGACCGTCCTGCACCATGTTCTGAGAGAAGGATATGAGAAGGCCGGTATGCCGGCAGAGTATCTCAGAGAGCTTCAGTTCTGCTACGGACCCTCTGCCGAGGATATAAAGTCTCTGTTCGACAGGCCGGGCAGAACCGAATTGGAATATGATGCCCTTCTTAAAACCTATCCGCTTATAGGAAGAACACTTCATAACTCAACTTCAGTGGCGGTGCTGAATGAATTCTCTCTTCGGAGGGTATCCTCAGCATTTGCAGCCGACCGCTCTATGGTGATAGGACATCCCCTGAGCCCTCTTCCCGAACTCGCAGCAGGATCGAAACCCTATGGGTATACGGTACTGATGGCGGGGGGATGTCATCCCGGAAGGAACCTTGAAGTCGTCATAAAGGCCGTATCGAAGCTTAGGGAGAAGGTTCCCGATGCAGGTCTTCTGCTGCTTGGCAGCGGTTATCCCGCAGAGCTTCCAGAATGGGTTACTGCCAGGGGAAAACTGGACGAGAAGGATTACCAGGAATGGATACGGGTTGCAGATGCTGCGGTGGACTTCAGATATCCCACATGCGGTGAGACTTCAGGAAGCCTTCTTGAGATTCTCCGAGCTGGAGTGCCGTGCATATGCTCAGACTCAGGCGCATATGCTTACATCCCATCGGAAGCGGTCTTACGCATCCCTGCATCTGCAGGTTCGGATGGTCTTGCAGCATCGCTCTCCTATCTGCATAAAGTACCCGAAACGGGTAGGAGTATTTCTGCCAGCGGAACCTCGTATGCGAATGATGTGGGATCGAGAGAAAGAATGCTCTCGGACTGGGGCCGCCTGATCGAGATGGCGGATAGCAGTTCCCGTACAGATTTGCAGAGGTCCTCAGATACATCCCGGATGACTCTGTCCGCTGCCTGGCATCCAGTGCCCGAGGGTTTCGAGAGAGACCTCGCCACGCAGGCTGTTTCATGGAGATTCAGCGGAAAAGCTCTCATCGAAGGATCTGAGGGATCTTCGGGAGCAATACTCACAGCCTGGGGCCGGGGTACCGTGAACGGCAAGACTCTCCCGGCGGCTCCAGAGTGTATCGAGATCTCCGGCAGCACGCTCAGTTTCGAAGGGGAAGGATGGGTGGCCAGTGTCGAATGGTGCTCAGAATCCCGCGAATGAGCGTTCTGGCATGAAGCGAATGCTCAGGTCAGGCATCGTCGTGGCTGCTGTTGCATTGCTGCTGTTTCCATACATTCAGCATGTTTTTCAGAGTAACCCGGGAATAATAGGCGTCCCGCATCCTGATCCGCTCATAGAAGGGGACTCGGATGTATATGAGGAGAGCTGGCATTTCTGGTGGGTCTCACGCGCTCTGGGCAGCGGTTCTGATCCGAGGTTCTGCGATCTGGTGGATCCTCCCGATGGTATTTCGCTGGTCTATCAGCACATCGGCTGGACCGATACTTTCCTGTTTGCTTTCCTTGGCCTTGGACACGACCATCCTGTTCTCTCCTACGATCTCTCCCTGCTTCTTGGTACGCTGCTCACGGCTCTTTTCGGCTGGCTTCTGGCAAGGTCATGGGGACTTTCTCCAACAGGAGCGCTTTTCGCTGCCTTCGCAATTGCCTGGCTCCCGTCGAGGACCGCTCATCTGCTGCAGCACTACCAGATCGCGAATTGCTGGGCGCTCATTGCCGCCATGTGGCTCTGCAGGTCATATCTGACACATAAGGGAGCTCTGCGTCTGACTGGATTCGGGATCGCAGCGATGGCTGCGGGGATGCAGAGCCCCTTCTTCTTCATCTTCATCCTTATCTCCATTGCAGCCACAGTATTCATCGGCAGGTATGGATGGAAGAGCGGAGCGATCCTCTATGCAGCCATGCTGCCTGTCCTTGCCGCACTGCTTCTTATGGTGTTCACCGGACCGGGCAGGATGGGGTCACTTTCGATGGGGTGGAGGGAGGCAATTTACTGGTCCGCAGAACCGCAGTCATATCTGCTTCCGTCTCCCTTTGGTCCGTTCGGCAGGCTGATAGGGCTCTCGGCGAAAGTATCCTGGATGCCTAACGCAGCTGAGGGTGTTGTGAGTCCGGGGCTGGTGGTAATGGGGCTCCTGTTCTGGTTCATATGGAAGAAGCGGGGATGGAGGTTCGCGGCTGTCATATGCCTTCTCTACATTCTTGCTCTCGGCCCCGAGCTCCGGATATTCGGAAGATCGCTGGGTATCCCGCTGCCATTCAGGATACTTCAGGCTCTTCCGCTTATGGAGGGTATCAGGGCTCCATCGAGGTTCGCCATACTCGGGGGCGTCCTTGCCGTTCTAGGGGCGGGGCTGGCCCTGACAGAAATGAAGAAGCGAACTGCACTTGTCTTTCTCGGACTCATGATGGCTGAGCA